>JAFXSS010000096.1 GCA_017525455.1 Paludibacteraceae bacterium | reverse complement strand
TTTGAAAACCGCGTTTACAGGATGATCTCCATCTCTGTTTTTTGCACATGCATGCCTATGCTTTGGTAGAAAGCCTTGGCAGGAGTGTTTCCTTCCCAGACATTAAGAGTTATATTGTAACACCCTCGGATGCGGGCGTACTCGCGCACGTAGTCGAACAGAGCTTTACCTACGTGTCTGCCGCGCTGCGATTGGTCGACACACAGATCGTCGATATACAGCGTGCGCATATCTTGCAGCAGTCGGTCGTCATTCACGGCCATTATGCGGCAGAACGCATACCCCACGACCTGCGTATCGGCATAAACGAACACAGGCGAGTTATCGTCAGTCAGAAGCACAGCCAACTGCTGTTCACTGTACTTGGTAGTATGCGGTTTGAACAAGTCGGGACGCAGGCAGTGGTGCACCCCGTTCACCTGGTGCAACAATTCAATCAGACGCGGTATATCCGCTGTGGTGGCGCGACGAATCATAGTTATACAGGACGGATTATTCCCTAAGGGCGTGTGACGATATATCTGTCTGCTCGGTACGTGGCACCCACTCGGAATACACCTGCGCCGCTATCTCACTGTCGTTGCGACAGATAGTGTGCAGATAACTCCACAGCGGCTCGTCAGTCATGTGCGGCAGCAGTGTCAGCCGGCAGAGCAGCGTATCGCCCAGAAACGTCTCCCTCAGCCAGTGGATAGTCAGGCAGCGTATGGCATGTGTATCCATGAACGCCTCGTCGGCCGACTGCATGGCTATACTCAGATACGTGCGGTTATTGACATGATTGTTGAAATCCAGATTGATGGGATTGACGCGGTGCTCAATCTGCTGCAGCGGTGTACCTTCTGTCGGGAAACGGCGTTTGCGGTGCGTGTCAGATGTCACCTCGGGCAGCACGGGTATCAGCGGGACAAGCGGTGTGAGCGGAGCCAGCCGGTGCGACTGAGTGTCGAGTTGCGTCCAACAGCCATAGCCGTGCGCTACCTCCACGCCGTCCGTCCGGCGAACGCGGAACTCGGCATACAGCCTAAGAGCGCTGAGCTCACTATTCCAGACTGTGACATCAATATCATCCGACCAGAGAGCAGTCTGCTGCTCAAACCATGCGTTGAACTCCGTTATCACCCAGATACGTTGCATCTTGATAACATCGAACGCCGCGAGATGCAGACACGACATGTACCGCGCCCAGCAGTCCTGATAATAGAGCAGCACGGCATTGGGCGTCATACGATAGCGGGTATCCATATCCGCTGCCGTGAGCGAATAACGATGGGTATATTGATTATGTGAGATCATAATTATTAGAGGAGCAACGGGTAATAATGCGTTTGCAAGTGCAAAATTACAAAAATTATTGCACATTTGCAAGGCTTTGGGTGGAAAAAATTACAGAATCGTGCAAGATTGTTTGCAAATATGGAAAATTTTTCGTACATTTGCAACAAATTTTACGCCAAAAACCTTATAAGCATATAAAGCTAACCTCACTCTACAGTTGCCTATGTCACAATCATCATCGCCCGTCAAGGGCACAGCCTTCACCTCGAAGATCGGTCTTATAATGGCCGCCGCCGGCAGTGCGGTCGGCTTGGGTAACATATGGAAATTTCCCTACATAGCCGGTGAGAACGGTGGTGGTGCGTTTCTGATTGTATATCTGGGATGCGTATTGCTGTTTGGTTTGCCGCTGCTGATGACAGAGTTTCTGATAGGCAAACGCTCCGGCAAGAGCGCTTTTGGTGCGTTCCGCGAGTTATGCGGCAACAGCCGTTGGCAATGGCTGAGTTGGCTATGCATGCTGACATCGCTACTGATCATGGGTTTCTACTTCATAGTCACGGGTTGGTGCTTCAACTACCTGATAGAGGCTATCCGTAACACCTTCGACAGTCTGGTGGGAACCGAAGCACTGACGGCACACTTCCAATCCGTGGTATCCAACACGCCCAGGATGATTCTGTTCAGTATGTTACCGCTACTGTTGACGGCTGCCGTGGTGTGGTTTGACGTCAACAAAGGTATAGAGCGTCTGAGCAAGATTCTGATGCCTCTGCTACTGCTGATGATGTTGCTGATGGCAGGTCGTGTACTTATGCTCGACGGAAGTAACGTAGGTGTGCAGTTCTTCTTTCAGACCGACTTTACGAAGATCACACCGCGCGTGGTGATGGAGGCTATGGGGCAGTGCTTCTTCAGCCTGTCGATAGGCATGGGCGCCCTGATTACGTACGGTTCGTACATGCCCAAGACGCAGAACGTGACAACAACATCGATTCAGGTAATAGTGCTGGATACGCTGGTAGCGTTACTGGCGGGCGTGATCATCTTCCCCGCAGTATTTGCATTCGGTTTTGACCCTGCCGAAGGGGCTGAACTGGTGTTTGTTGTTCTGCCTGCAATCCTGCAACAGATGTCGCTGTCGTGGTTGAGCAGTGTGCTGTTCTTCCTGCTATTATGCATAGCCGCTGTGACCTCGACTATATCGCTAATGGAGGTGATGGTAGCATTCATCTGCGAGGCGAGCAACCGTCCGCGCGGCAAGCGACAATCTGTTCGTCCGCTCAGTCGCCACCAGAGCGTACTGATAACCTCGGCAGTGGTATCGGTGCTGATTGTGCTGTGTGTGCTGTCGATGACCGGAGCATGGAGCAGTCTGAGCGTGTTCGGACATAACCTGTTCGACTGCTTCGACGAGTTGACGTCCTGCGTGATGATGCCGCTCGGTGCTATGGGAATGGCGATATTTGTGGGTTGGATACTACCCAAGAATGGAGTTAAGGGCAAAATGTATCCCGACCGAGGCGTCAAGCGATGGTTCTGGAATATATATATCATCGTGCTGCGTTGGCTCGTGCCTGCAGCAATAGTGGTGATATTTCTGAACAGTTTGAAGTTGTTTGATGTTGCTTGATGTTGTTTGTCAAACTCTCAAACAGCCAAAAGCGCTCAAACCAATCAAACTGATCTAACAGATCATTGTATAGGGAAATCGAAGTAAGTGTCAGGATACGGCTCGTTGATGAGCGTGAAGTGCCACCACTCACTATCGATCATCTTGAATCCGTGCCGCAGCATGGCATCCCACAAGATATGGCGGTTGGCAATCTGCTCGTGGGTAAGATTGGTATAGTCAGGATGACTCTCTGTGCCAAACCAGTCAAACGGCGAACCCATATCCAGTTCTTTCCCCGTTGCGGCGCATAACAAAGTCAGATCGACCGTTGAGCCGCGCGAATGTCCTGAACGAGCCATAATATACTGCTGCTCGAACAGTAGCGACTTATCCACCATAGGATAAAACACCGCTTTCATAGCCGTATCCTGCAGGTTCTCAGCCCAGCGGATAAAATGATTCACCGCAGTCTGCGGACGGTAAGCATCCCAAATCTTGAGAATATAGCCTTGTTGCTTAAGTTCGTCGGCCGCAGCACGAAGCGAGTCGGCCGCCTGACGTGTCATGAGCGCAAGCGGACGTTGGTAGCCGTCCACGCGTGTACCCACGAAATTATACGTGCTATAGTAGCGAATCTCCAAGATGGCATCAGGTATGACATCGGTTATCTCCACAAAATCCGAACGGTCATAAATCGGTTCAACCTGCGCGGGCTGACGATGGCAGGCGACAAATGACAGGCAATGTGCCAACAGAATAACATAAAGCGAAAAACGTGACATACTGATATTATTTTACCACTGGTTGAGTAAAAGGGATTGATTCTTGTCGAACAGGAATTGCGTATTCTCATCCTGCCAATGGAACTTATACAGAACCGAAGCCTCGTCGGACAAATAACCGTCCATAAGCGTGATAGCGGTATAGTACGTATGTCCGGATTCGAAGTACGTATTCGATGTGCCGTCGCCATAGCCGTTGTTGTTATGCGCATATATGCCATAGTGAATACGCGTCTCGGCTTTGTTGAGAACATAATCGTCAAAAAGCTCGATAAAATACTCGCTTGGGCTTGAATAGCCGTTCTTGACCAGATCGAGCGAGTCGGCGGTTGCTCCTACCCACGGCACATAATCGATAATCTGGTTTCCCTCGCCCCGGGTGAAGAAGTACACAGGATAGACGTAATCCCAGTATCCGCGCACGCGGTACTCAAAGTTGATATCCTCGTACATCGAAATGGCTTCTGTACGCATATAGCATGTGAACAGTCGCCCGTCGGGTTTGTTGGTTTGTGCATCAACAGCAAAGGCATACACCAAATATTCCTTGTCAGGCTGGAGCATAGTAAAGTTATACGTAACAGTACCGTACTGCAATGAGTGCGTAGGGAACTCAGCCACCGGCGACACGCCCTGGCTAAGCAGGTCGGCTCGCCAATAGAGATAATCGGCATACGCTCTGTCGAGCATGAGCGACATAAACCCCCTGACAGACGATGAGCGGGTAGTATCCGGTGCTTCCTCAACAGGCACGATGCCCACATGGTAATACGCCTCTTTGTTGGAAGCGAACACAAACTGCATGAAGCCCGAAGATATAACAACCGGTCGTATATCAATCTCGACCTTCATACCACTGATAGCCTTTGCCTCAGGATTGCATGCGGTGAACGTACTGACTGCAAACGCAGACAGCATGCAGCAAAGAATAATGGATATTCTGTTGGGTTTCATACGTGATCAGTTTAAGTAGTTAGCTTTTTCTTCCTCTCTCTCCACCTCGAGTAGCGTCTTGACGGTGAGTATGAACCTGAGACAGGTTTTTACATGTCCGCCATAATGCCCGAAATTGTAAATGATATTTGCATTTGCCCAACGTTGTTTGGCATTGGTGGCGTTGAGGTAAGTAACCGTCTCGTCGTCCATTGAGTGCATGATATACACAGGAGCTTGCGGTTGCCAGGTATAGGAGATGATAGAGTTCTGCACCATAGCCTTGAACAGTTCGCTTACATCGCGACTTTGTACATCCATACCCGTCTCGGTAAGCATCTTGTCAGTAACCTTCGTTCCTATCAGTGCATTGATTTGAGCTGTGGTGTACAGTTTGCTATTGACCCACTCGTCGAGTTTGTCGCACAACCAGGGTTGCATCATTGAACTGAGTTCGAGGTCGAGTGCATTACCCTCGATCATACCCTGCAACACCAGGGGTACAGCCACGGGATAGTCTGCCACATTGGTAGTTACGAACCGCTCGTAGGTAGCCTTGACGTCATAAGGGCCTCCGCCGGCAAAGACACGGTGTATCTTAATCGGGTCATCGAGCACATAAGGGTTGTAAAACTCCTCAATCATATACTCAACCGCCATCGTGGTAGCGCCACCCTGCGAGTAACCCATAAGATAGACATCGTCGTACTTGGGGCGTATACCGGCAGCGTTGAAATAGTTTCGTACTGCTATATACATGTCCACCACATTCATAGCCGTAACCTCCATCACGAGATACGGATGCACCTTATCCACCGTGATGCCATAGCCTATATAATCCGGGCAAACGATGGCGTATCCCATGCTGCAAAGCATTCCCTCGAGCGGGAAAGAATTGCTGGGCGCCTCTTTGTTAGAGCCAATCGTGTAGTGCGATACAACGATATATCTGTCGAACTTACCATCGGCGGGCAGTAGCACCTTGCCAGACAATGTGATTGGTTCGCCATGGGTATCCAACGACTCGTATATACCGCTGATCTCCAGCACCGAGGTGCTATTCATCTTGTCGAGCAGTGCCTGCACTAGTCCTGCGCCGGTTACCCCCGAAGTACGTCGCGGTGCGTTAGCCGGGGTATCACTCAGTGGCTCATCCCACCGATTGACAGGCGTGCCGTCGGGTAGATAACAGTCGTTGGGTAAACCACCGCTCAGGTCGGTGTAACGCTGATTGGTGATGCGGAACATCGTGCTATCGACAACCGGTGGCAGGGTTTCGAAGTTAGCAATATAGTAGTTACCCCAGGAGCACGATGCCAACAGCATCGTGAGCAGAGCAATGGATAATTGTGCGCTACGCTGTAATAGAGTTGTTTTCATAGCCAGAGGATTTAGAAAGTTACACCTATTGCTACAGAGAACAGACGGCTACCCAACAGATAGATATTCTGCCCGTCAGCCATCGAAGCCATGATGGCGAGTTCAGCCGAAGCGAACCAACTACGATACCATGCCGACACACCGATGAGAGTAAGATTGAGTGCCGGTGCACAGACCGTGTTACGCCCCCGACTATCCAACTCTGTACCACCGTTGACATTGAAGCCCACGCCCAAACCCGAGTGCAGAGAGACATACTCATGATGAAGGTAGGTGAAATAGATAGTAGGCATAACGACAATATTGTACAGACTATGATTCGGATCACGACTCAGTTCGTCACCTAAACCATTGCGTGTAACCTGATCCCAGATCACACCACTGCCGTCCACCATACCTCCATAACTGAACCAGCGGTTATGACGATACTGATACTCGAGCGACCAGTGTTGAGTATAACGAAAATGCTCGTCGTACACCTTGGTAAAACTCGCAGGCAAAACGTTGATAGGTTTGGGTGAGGCGTGCCATGCCAGATGCTCGAAGTGCTGGTCACCCCACGCCAGCCGCAGCATGTGCGGATTCATGTCGCGATGCAAATCATCCTCCGCCAATGCGGGCAGCACACAACATAATGCCAGCAAAATAAACAGACGTCGTTTCATAGTGATATATTATCGTAGTGTAGCACCGAAGGTATCCTCGAACGCCTTTTGCAGACGCGTCATGATTGCCTCAATCTGCTTATCTTTGAGCGTATCTTGCTCATCCTGCAGGATGAACGACAAGGCATAAGACTTCTTGCCGGCATCGAGGTTCTTACCCTCATATACATCGAACAGATATACATTCTTCAGATACTTCTTCTCGGTCTGGTATGCCAGGCGTGCCAGGTCGGCGAACTGCACCGTCTTGTCAACAAGCAAAGCAAAGTCTCGCTTGACAGCCGGGAACTTGGGCAGGTCGGTGATAACAGGTTTGTACTGCTTGTTCTGCTTGAGCAGTGCGCGCCAATCCAAGTCAGCGAAGAATACAGGATTATCGATATCGAACATCTTTCTGAGCTCACGGCTAACGATGTTCAGTTCGCCCAGACGTTTGCCGTTCTGCGCACTAACTACCAATCCATCGGCAAACAGTGGCGACGGCTCGATAGGCGTATATACCAAAGCGTTGATATTCACACCAAGACGACGGAGAACATTCTCGACATATGCACGCAGTTCGTAGAAGGTTGACTTCTGCTCTTTCATCACCCATGACTGTAGCGTCTTGTTTCCGGTAATCCACACGCCGAGATGCATCTCTTCGGAATAAGCCCGCAGAGGGTCAACAGTGCCCTGAGCATCAGCGGTCTGCTGTTTTTCGAGTTTCGCCTTGTCATAGTGGTAGCAGTTGCCGAACTCATAGAGTTTGAGGTCAGCATTCTTGCGGTTGGCATTACGCTGTATGGTCTCCAAGCCACCGAACAGCAATGTCTGCCGCAGCACTCCCAGATCCTGTGACAGCGGGTTAAGAATCTTGACACATGAGTCAATATTACCCGAATACTCGTAGTACGCTACCTTGGTGAGCGAGTTGTTAAGAATCTCGTAGAACCCTTGTGCGGACAGTTGCTCGCTGATACGCGTCTGCAGACGCTGCGGGTCGGGTTTGACACCATAACTGAGATTGGTATTGAGTTTGTCGGGGAACTCGACATTGTTGTAGCCGTATATACGCAGGATATCCTCTACCACGTCGCACTCGCGTTGCACATCTACACGATAACGCGGCACGCCCAGGCGCCACACATCGCCTTGTTTAGCGATAATCTCTATCTCCAGAGCACGCAAGATAGTAGCAATCATATCCTCATCCAGTTGCTTGCCAATGAGTTGGTGGCAGCGCTCGAGACTGAACTCGACCTCAAACGGCGGCATGAACACAGCATCGCTGACGGGACATTGTTTGCCGTTCTGCACATCCACAGGCTGACAAACCGTACCACCGGCAATCTCTCGCACGAGGGCTGCGCAACGACGCAGAACGTGAAGAGTATTGTTGGGGTCGCAGCCACGCTCGTAGCGGAATGAGGCATCAGTCTGTAACTGATGACGACGAGCTGTCTTGCGTATACCCACTGGATGGAAATATGCACTCTCTATGAAAATATCGGTAGTCTGCTCTGTCACACCGGAATCCAATCCGCCGAACACTCCGGCTATACACATCGGTTCGCTCTCGTTGCATATCATCAGGTCGGCGGCGGAGAGTTTGCGTTCCACGCCATCCAGAGTTGTGAACGGTGTGCCCTCTGCGCAATTCTTGACAATAACCGTACGGCCTGCTATCTTGCCGGCATCAAAAGCATGCAGAGCTTGCCCATACTCATGCAGCACAAAGTTCGTGATATCCACAATATTGTTGATGGGGCGTAATCCGATAGTGGTCAGTGCTTTTTTCAGCCAATCAGGGCTCTCCTTGACCTGTACGCCACGAATCATCACACCACTGTAACGCGGGCATGCCTCAGCGTTCTCCACACGAACGGTGATCGGGCTATCCTGCTCATCGATACTGAAGCCGCTCTCATCCGGGCGGGTAAGGGTAACATTATTCTGACCGTGTGCCTGATAGTAAGCATACAAGTCACGTGCTACACCGTAATGAGAGATAGCATCCGAACGGTTAGGCGTGATATCCACCTCGATGAGCGTATCGTTCTCCAGATGGAAATACTCGCTGGCCGGCATGCCTACCGGTGTATCCTGGGGCAGAACCATGATTCCCGCATGGTCGGTGCCTACACCTATCTCATCTTCTGCACATATCATACCCCACGACTCTTCGCCACGGATCTTGCCTTTCTTGATTGTGAACGACTCCTCGCCGCTATAGAGCATTGTACCGATAGTAGCCACAATAACCTTTTGTCCGGCTGCCACGTTCGGTGCACCACAGACTATCTGCACTGGACTATCCGGTGTGCCGAGATCGACAGTGGTGATATGCAGGTGATCGGAATTGGGGTGCTCTACACATGTCAGCACATGACCGACCACCAGGCCTTTCAGTCCGCCACGGATAGATTGTACTTGTTCAACAGTACCCACCTCCAGACCTATGGAGGTAAGGATGGTTGCTACTTTCTCGGCATCGTCGGGCAGAGAGATGTAGCGTTTGAGCCAATTGTAAGAAATATTCATTGTTGTTTTACTATTATTTGTCGTCATTAATCAGCCAATTGGCTGATACATCCTATACTTGCGCGAGCACGCTTTGCTCGTGAATAATATCCATTATTTGTTTGGCAGCCTCAGGATTGATACCGTGTTGTTGTGCCCACTGCATACGTCGCGCAAGCAGTTCATCGTACCTCGCCTGCTGCAACACCGACATACCGTGACGGCGCTTGAATTCGCCAATCTGACGGGATATATCCATTCGCTTACTCAAGAGTGCCCACAGCTCGTCGTCGGTTTCATCCATCTGCTGGCGCAGCGCAGCCAGTTCGGTACTCTCGCCCGGCTCGACTGACGTGGCTATGAGAGCCAAACGCTGTAGCAATACCTGCAATGCTTCCGGCGTCAGTTGTTGCCCTGCATCGCTCAGCGCCTGCGCGGGATTGGGATGAACCTCAATCATCAGGCCGTCCATGCCCATTCGCATTGCCTGAAGCGCCACCTCAGGCGCATCTTCGGCGCGCCCTGCTATATGACTGGCATCAGTCAGCAACGGGAGGGAGGCATAACGACGCTTGAATTCTATCGCTACCGACCACATAGGCGTGTTGCGGTACTTACTGATAGTATGCTCACCTAACGCAAACCCGCGGTGAATAGCCGCTAAATGTTCATAACCGGCTGACCGCAAACGCTCAACAGCCCCGCACCACAATTCGATGTCGGGCGATATAGGGTTCTTGACGTACCAGGTTATGCTTTGCTTATCTGCTATCGGTGCTTTTGCTAACGCCTCAACCATAAAAGGGTTGGAAGTGGTACGCGCTCCAATCCAGAAATGTCTTACGCCGGCTTCGTATGCAGCCAACAGATGTTCGGGTTGAGCAACTTCGGTTGCTGCGGGGCAATCGACGGTTGCCGCTGCCCGAAGGAGCCAAGGCAAACCCTGAGCACCCACACCTTGAAACGTTGATGGACTACTACGGGGTTTCCATAATCCTGCCCGCAAGACAGGCACAAACTGCCCAACCTCAGAGTCGTGCAAAATGCTACCGAGTTTATCGGCTACATCATGTATCTGTGCTTCACTCTCAGCGGCACAGGGTCCTAATATCAGAATCTTGCTGCTCATCTATTCCTTAAACGGTATAGCCACACGTATCGTATCCGATGCCGGCAAGCTATAATCCTCCAACGGATAACCGTTCCGCACATCGCTTATTACCCGTTCGCAGGTAAACAATTCGAAATGTTGCTTGCGCGCCTCGCGTATGGCTTTCAGTTGTGCAGACTCATCTACATACAGTTCATGTTCCGCCTCAAGGTTCTTGATCACACGCGGATACAACTTGTTGAACCGCTGCGGGTGCATCGTATACCACACGAGCGACGAGTCGAACTCCGCACGTGTCACTCCGTGCGAGGCGAGCACTGCGTCGTAGTAGGCCAAATCCTCCGTATTGGCGTCGCGCAGTTTGCCCTGCACCTGCAACATTCCATCCATCTTGTGCAAGTCAGTAAGCACGGCTATCATTTTGCGCTTGGACATCACGCCATCGCCACGACATGACATGAGTAACGGCATACAAACAAGTACAATGCACAACAATCGCTCCAAGTCCTCCAGTTTGCGGCGAATACGTGTCAACTTTTCAACAGCCTCACTGCGCACGTCCGTCTGGCGTTCACCTGCCTGCAACTCATTGCGAATAGCCTCGATGCGGGTGATTTTCAGTTCGTCACGGATAAACCGTATACGTTTGATGAGCGCTATATCATCGGCTGTATAGTAGCGGTTGCCATGACCGTCCTTGCGTGGAGACAGTTGGGCGAACTGCTTCTCCCAATAGCGCAACGTAGGCGCCTCGATACCGGTGGCATCGATCGTCTCGCGCATAGAAAAGAATATTTTGTTCGCCATAACTATAAACTCCTTATGGGCTCACCCTGAGGTTCTTGCCCGTATAGATATTTGTGCTTGTCAGTCCGTTCCACTTCTGCAACTGGCTGACCGTAACATGAAACTTCTTGGCTATATTGCCCAATGTATCACCTTGGCGTATCTTGTAATACATCTTGCCGTTCACCATATATCCTCCGGCTATACCGGTCTTCTGCGCCATATCAATCTCCGAGCGGCGATCGTGAATCAACTGCTTGGCATTGTAAGCAAGTATACTATCTTGCTGTGATATGAACGTAGTGGTTTGCTCCAAAGGCAAACACAGCCTATACTCTTTGTTGCCGGGCAGGATGTCGCGTGTGTACTGGGGATTGAGGAATCGAAGATCCTCGATAGGTATATCCAGCACTTCAGCCACCTGCTTGAGATGCATGCGCTGATTGATAACTATGGTATCGGTCAACATCCGTTCGGCACGAATCGTATCAGCGCAAATTCCATGCTCGGAAGCATAGTTGAACACGTAATTCGAAGCGATGAATAGCGGCACATACATGCGCGTCTCGTGTGGCAGATAAGGATAGATGCTCCAGAAGTCGCGTTTACCTCCAGCATATTGGATAGCTTTGCGCACATTACCCGGACCGCAGTTATAGGCTGCAATGGCTAGGTTCCAATCGCCGAAGATATTGTACAGAGCCTGCAAAAATGCGCATGCTGCTTCTGTAGACTTATACACATCATAGCGCTCATCCACCAGCGAATTAACCTCCAGCCCGTAGCGTTTGGCGGTAGTAGGCATGAACTGCCACAAGCCTGCAGCACCGGCTCTGGAGCGCGCCATCGGGCGCAATGCCGACTCGATAACAGGCACATACTTGAGTTCGTACGGCAGATTATGTCGCCCCAGTGCCTCCTCGAAAATGGGGAAATAATACTCCGCCTCACGCATGATTCGCGCCGTGTGTCGCGGGCTATGCTTGATGTAACGTTGTATGTACCGCTTGGCTATAGGATTATACGGCAATTCGATGATACAAGGCAACGCCTGCAGTCGGCGCTTATATGTAGTGTCGGCCAACATCGATGTATCAGGTGTTCCGGAACATGGCGTGGTATCCAGTCCGGCCATCATCCAATCGAACAAACGCAAGTCGAGTGAATCAAGCGGCTCATCAGCCAGCATCACCACTTCTGTCGCACTATCCGTACCCATAACAGGAATGCTGTCCTCAGCATGTACAACGGACAGAACGCAAAGAAGCAAAACTATGTATAAAACTCTGTTCACAAATCCAAAATTCTAAACTTCAATCCCCAATCTCACAACTAAAATTTGATAGCCAAATGCACCTCACCGTTCGCACGATGCATCATCGGGTCGTAATGCAATGCCGGCTCTACTTGCATCGACAAGTCAGGCGATATATCAAAATCGAACAATTGTGCATCCACGTAGGCATCAACCAGCGACAAGGCATATACCACAACCGTTACCACTATCGACAAATCCCGATATCGCCGATAGGAATTCTCCTGTTTCTCCAACTTGCTCAGGTAAGACGATGCCCCGCCGTAGCGCGATATGTCGTAGCCATCGGGGATAATGGCATTATACGACTTGGTGATATCATCCGAAACGCCTTCTTCGCTATTGATATCATAGTACAAGTCAATATACGCTCTCTTATACTCCGCGTAAGACTGCTGGTTGGTCATAATAGCATAGCCGCAGCCCATTAGTGCTCCGTACACGATAGGCACTTTCCACCACGAGCGGTTGTACATCTGTCCCAATCCCGGACATATCGCTCCGAGCCACACAGCCCGCAGAGGATCCGGTCGCCACGCTACCTGAGGCAGCGTATCCACTTCCAGTTGCGATGCATCGACCAGTCGGACAGTCGAATCGGGCTTGAAGGCAAAATTATCATCCTCCTGACCCCATACGGTGAAAGGCAGGCTGAGCACCAACAGTAGCAATATGTACCTAACCGATTGCACCTGACGATTAACGCAATTGATTGATGATGGAGTTCAACTCCTGTTCGTCTTTGAAAGCAATGGTTATCTTCCCTTCGCTCACTTTTACGGCATGCTGCAAGCGTTGCTCCAGCCACATCTGTTGTGCCGGATACGCCGAGCGGGCATTCTTTCGGGGTTGGCGCGGAGCATGAGCCTCTGTTTGCTGCCCTACACTTACCAATTCCTCCACCCTGCGCACGCTCAATCCTTCAGCCAAAATCCTGCGGTAGAGCGACAACTGCTGTTCGGGCGACGAACTGCCGAGTATAGCTCTGGCGTGCCCCATATCCAGTTTGCGCTCCTTAATACCCATCTGCACCTCGGCAGGTAACTTGAGCAAGCGCAGATAGTTGGCCACCGTCGTACGTTTCTTACCTACACGTTCTGCCACACGCTCCTGCGTCAACTCATAGTCATCCATCAAGCGCTGATAAGCCAATGCAATCTCTATAGCATCAAGATTCTCGCGCTGAATGTTCTCCACCAGCGCCCATTCCATCACCTGCTCATCTTTGGCAGTGCGCACATAGGCCGGTATATCGTACAGCCCGGCCATCTTCGCCGCACGGTAACGGCGCTCACCGGCTATAATCATGTACGTGCCATCATCGTTCTGCTTAAGCGTGATTGGCGATATCACACCATGTTCGCGTATTGAATCAGCCAACTCCTGCAATGCCTCTTCATCGAACGTACGACGAGGCTGATTGGGGTTAGCCACTATCTCACTGAGAGGAATCTCGGATATACGGCTCGCTTTGCCTGTCGTGATGTGCGAAGTATCTATCAAGGCATCCAAGCCTCGGCCTAATCCTGTTGTCTTCTTCATAAATCGTTCACCTTTCTATTATCACGTTTCACCTCTTCATTACTTCCTTAGCCAGCGCCTTATACGCCACGGCTCCCTTGGATTTAGGTTCGTAGTCCAGGATAGTCTGCCCATGGCTGGGCGCCTCCGACAAGCGTACGTTACGGGCGATGACTGTATTGAATACCAGATCACCGAAGTGACGTCTGACTTCATCCAACACCTGGTTACTCAGGCGCAGACGATTGTCATACATCGTCAGCACAAAGCCCATGATATTCAATCCGGGATTCAACTGCGACTTGATAATCTTGATTGTATTGAGCAGTTTGGCTATTCCCTCCAAGGCAAAGAACTCACACTGCACCGGGATGATCACGCTATCGGCAGCCGTCAGTGCGTTCACTGTTATCAAACCAAGCGAAGGCGAACAGTCAATCAGAATATAATCGTAATCATTCTGTACCTTTTGCAGCACACGCTTTAGCAGTTGCTCACGATCCGGCAAGTTGAGCATCTCAATCTCTGCTCCCACAAGATCGATGTGCGAGGGGATGAGGTGCAGGTTCTCCACGTCAGTCTCCATCACAGCCTGCTTGGGGTCTATACCATTCACCAGGCACTCATAGATGGAAGCCTCCAAATCGCGAATCTCTATGCCTAAGCCCGATGAAGCATTTGCCTGCGGGTCGGCATCTACCAGCAAAACACGCTTGCCGTCACCGGCAAGAGCGGCTGACAGATTGATAGCGGTGGTGGTCTTACCTACACCACCCTTTTGGTTGGCTAATGCAATTATCCTTGTCATCTTATTTCTTGATTTCTACATTCATTAATCGACTGAACCTCTCCACTATCAGTTCAGGAGAAAGAGCCTTGCACGCAAAATTGCGATACTTGCATTTCTCCGTGCCGTGTATAGAGCACGGACGGCAGCTGACAGGTAGCGAAAGTATCTGCGTATTGGCTCTGCCCCATGCAGCAAAGCCCATGTACGGGTGCGTACCGCACCAGATACTCAGTGTAGGACATCCCACCAACGCAGCCAGATGTTGGTTGGCAGAATCCATACATAACAGGCCGTCGATGCTACGCATCAGTTCAAGTTCGCCATCCAGCGGCAACTGATTGGTCACACTCTCCACATTGTCCCACAGCGATGCCCATTGGCGCAACATCTCTGTTTCAACATGCCCTGCGCCGAACAGGAAGATACGCGTATCAGGTTGCTGGGCATAGTAGGCTATCACATCCTTCATCGTCTTGTACGGCAGCACGTTCGACAGGTGCTTGGCAAACGGAGCTATACCTATCCAGCGCTCCTTCTTCGCGCCGAACAGTTCTTGCACTTTAGCCGCAGCTGCAGGGTTAACAGACATCAAGGGTGCCTCCTCTGCAAGCGTCAGCCCACCGTCTCTGAAGGTGTCGGCATAGCGCTCTACCTCAGGTTTGAGCGGAGTAGCCTGCTCATAACCCGAACGGCTCAATGCGCGACGCTCACGGCTGCCAAGATCAATTGTATTGGTGGTTATCTTGTGAATGTGCAGCATGTAACGCACCATGCGCGTACGAAAATCGTCCTGCAGGTCAAACACCTTGGTAGGCTTAAGCGCCAGTATCTGCTTCGACAAACGATACAATCCGTGCGAATGCTCCACCTCGGGAGCAACCTCAACATATCGGACATTAGCCAAGCCGAAGAACAGGTCTGACAAAGGCTTCAGTGACATTATCACAAACTCATCGTCAGGATAACTCCTGCTCAGTTGCGTCACGACAGGCACTAACATCGCTACGTTTCCCAACGACGATAGTCGCAATATAACGTATGTCTTCTTGATTGTTTCCATATCTTGTTTCTACTTACTGTTTTCGTCATATATCTCACCCCAAATGCTCCAAACCCTACTGCAAACTACTTAATTTGCCACATATAGGCAA
Source organism: Paludibacteraceae bacterium (assembly GCA_017525455.1). Lineage (GTDB taxonomy): Bacteria > Bacteroidota > Bacteroidia > Bacteroidales > Paludibacteraceae > Colicola. Next base: position 142 of record JAFXSS010000096.1, on the reverse strand, counting down.
AATTCACACTGGCAGTCAGCATATTCGACGCGGCAAAATGTTCTGCTCGCGAGTTGTTGTACAAACTACCGAAGCTGTAATGCACCCGCACCTCGAGTTGAAACACGCCGGCCTTGCGATGCATTCCATAGAAACCTACACC
>JAFXSS010000011.1 GCA_017525455.1 Paludibacteraceae bacterium | reverse complement strand
CTTGGGCGGGATACCCACGTACTGCCGAAACACGCGCAGAAACTGTCGCTCGCTTAGGCATGCTACTGCAGCCATCTCTGCGGCGGTGATGTTTCCCTTGGCTGCATCGCAGGCGGCAATCACTTTCCGCAGGCGGTCATAGTTGGTGTCTTTTTGCTTGGGCAGATGACCGAGCAGAAAAGCGTCTATTACTACCGATATATCCTCAGCCTTAGGGTAATCTTTGAATAGTCGGTCGAGTTGCAACAGACCGGCATCATCATACGCTTCGGCTGTTAGCACCTTGCCGGCTAACTGCTGCAGATCTACACCCAACAGCGCGTGCATACCGCCGGGCTCGAAATCCAGTAGCATTCCCTCAAACCACCCGCTAACCGTAGTCAGACCTATCGTCCGGCGGTTGGCACCGAGCAGCGTCAACCCTTCGCAACGCGTGCCGTCAAGTTCAACAACCGCATTGCGCATGAAAATCAGACTGCCGTAATTGGGTAGCAAGGGCTGTACGTGCTTGCCGTTCACAAATCGCGGATCGTCACTCGGCGGAGTCATCGTGTCGGTCGAGCCGTCGGCACGAACGAAGACGTAACGGTTGATGTATGCCTGTAGAGCCTCAGTAGGGCGAATGATTTGGTGACGCATGTCTCAATTTTCTAATGGCATACAAAGGTACGAATTTTTTTTGAATTATACAAATAATTCACGAAAATAATCGTTCGAATGCGCTTTATGTCGCCGCACGACATCTGTTAGCGCAGTTTGCCGAACGCGAAGCGCGGAGTTGAGTCGAAGGAACATCGAGGTAATATCGAAGGAACATCGAGAGTGAACACGGATTATTGAATAGTATATTTAGTCCTGTTTATGTTTCTCTGCTGCAAAAATGCAAGTTTGTGCAATTTTTCTGCGGGAAAGTTTGCAAATGTGCATTTTTTTTTGTAACTTTGCGAGCGAATCCGTGTGTGCCGACAAAAAACATACTTCTGCAATACATTTATGGAAACCAAACAATCCAAACAACGCCGTCCGCATACAGGCTTATGGCTGCTGCTGGTAGCCGCCGTGGCGCTGGAGACAATAGCATGCATTCAGTATTTCTATAGCCGTGCGGTTATCCGCAACCAAGCCGTGTATCGTGCCAAAGCCGAACTGAGGGCTGCCGAACTGGAGATCAACGTAGCCACTGCCGAGATGGAAGCCGCTGCTAAGATGCTCGCAATGATGGCTGAACATAACCTGAGCGAACCGCGCGCTATCTATGGCTGTACGCAGACATTGCTCGAGACGTTGCCTAATGTCGAAAGCGCAGGCGTGGCATTCATTGCCGACTATTATCCCCAGCAGGGACGATGGTATGAGATCTGCAGTAGCCGCATTCCAGCTGCCGATAGTGTGCCGGCTAAGATCTACACCCGGCAGATCGGTAGCGCATCGCACGACTATCTGCAAGCCGAGTGGTTCCATAGCGGACTGACGCGCGATAGCGCATGGTGGTCAGAACCGTACATGGATGAGGTGGGGGCGCAGAAGATGGTTGTCAGTTGCTCGTACCCCGTCTACGATCCTCAGGGAAAGGTTGTGGCAGTAGCGTGCATCGATTTCTCACTGTACAGACTGAGCCGCGTGTCGCAATACCTGCAGGTATACAAGGATAGTTATTACACCATCGCATCGCCCTCAGGCACGGATATAGTTGGCAAACCGGACACTATTCCCGGACGCAAATACCTGGTGCTCGACGAGACTATCGATGCTACTGGCTGGCACCTGACGGTCATCATCCCCGAGGATATACTGTTTGCCGACCTCAACAAGATAGGTCTGTACGTTACCATCATGATGCTCGTCAGTCTCGCGCTACTCATATTCATCATGTACCGCAGCGCGAAAAACATCCGCAGCCTGGTAGCTTTGCACACGCAGCAGGAGCGCATGGAGGGCGAACTGGAGATTGCACAAACCATTCAGAACGCCATGCTGCCCAAGGTCTTTCCGCCGTTTGCCGACCGTCCGGACTTGAATATATTCGGTATGGTGCAGCCGGCCAAGGAGATTGGTGGCGACCTGTACGACTTCTACGTGCGGCACAACAAACTGTTTTTCTGCGTAGGCGACGTGAGCGGCAAAGGTGTGCCGGCATCGCTGGTGATGGCTACCATTCGCTCGCTGTTCCGCAGTACAACGGCACACTCCGAGCAACCTAATCTGATCTGTGCGGAAATCAATAACACCATAGCAGAGCAGAACGACCAGAATATGTTCATCACATTGTTCTTGGGCGTGCTCGATCTTGAGACAGGTGAACTGATGTACTGCAATGCAGGGCACAACGCACCGCTGCTGCTTGGTAGTCCTAGGTTCAGCATCCGGGATATAGAGGTGCTGCCTAATCTGCCGATAGGCGTTATGCCGGGATTTGAGTACACAGCACAGTCGTTGCAATTGCAGCGTGGTGAGACATTGTTCTTGTATACCGACGGACTGACAGAGGCGGAGAACAAAGACCACGCTCAGTATGGTGAGCAACGTATGCATGACGCCTTGGCGCAAACAGCACGACTGCGTCCGCAGGAGATTGTCGAGGCTTTGCAGTCAAGCGTCGGACAGTTCGTGGGCGATGCACCGCAAAGCGATGACCTGACGATGCTTGCCATACGTTACCAGCATCCCGCTATCGTCATGCGCAACGATATACAGCAGATTCCTACACTCGCCGAGTGGGTTGAGCAACTCGTCGTGCCTGCCGAACTTAATATGCCGGTCAATCTGGCTCTGGAGGAGATCGTCAGCAACGTCATGCTCTATGCTTACCCGGGACGCAACGACGGCAAGGTGTTCGTCGAGTACACCGAGGACGAGAACGACAACTGCCGAAGGATGATCTTCACCGTTTCCGACACCGGTATACCGTTCGACCCGACGCAGAAAGACGAAGTCGATACCTCGCTCTCTGCCGACGAACGACCGATAGGCGGACTGGGTATACATCTTGTTCGACAACTTATGGATGAGATTCACTACGAGCGACTGGGTGACAAGAACATACTTACCCTCGTCAAATATGTTCCCCGTAACCGGTAACCCATAACCCATAACCCATAACCCGCAACCCCTATATTTCAAATTTAAAATCATAAATCCAAAATATGACCACCGAAATCTCTACCACCGGCAATCAACTCATTGCCAAGTTCATCGGTCGGCTGGACACAGCCGCATCCGTGACGACAGCCGAGGATATCAAACCTCTGCTGGAAGCCTCAGAACAACAGATCATTCTCGACTGCTCGGAGTTGGAGTACATCTCTTCCTCCGGACTGCGTATCTTCCTGAGCATACGCAAGCAGGCTGCTGCTAACGGTTCGAAAGTTATTGTCAAGGACATCAACGCCGACATCCGTCAGGTGTTTATGATGACCGGCTTCATCAGCTTATTTGACATACAGTAATGGATAATCTGGATTTGCACTGCCAACTCATACTCGAGGAGTACCGCGATGCGCTACCCACGCTCGAGAAGCTGAAGGACAGCGTCATAGCCAAACTGCAAAAAGCCCTGCTCCGCAGCGGACTTGTGGTCACTACTCTTGAGGCGCGCGTGAAGACCGAAGGCTCGCTCAGCGGCAAACTGGCACTGAAAGGCGCCAAGTACGCCACACTTAGCGACATAACCGACTTGGTCGGTGCACGTGTTGTGACGTTCTATACCGACGATGTAGACCGTATAGCTGCCATTGCCGAGAAACTGTTTGACATCGATTGGGAGAACAGCGTTGACAAGCGCAAACTGCACCAACTCGACAGTTTTGGCTACAATTCGCTGCATTACATCTGTCGGTTGCCGGGTTGCGAATACCGCTTCGAACTGCAACTGCGCACAACGCTGCAGCACGCTTGGGCGGCTATCAACCATGACACAGGTTACAAGTCCGGCATTGAGATTCCCCGTGAGTACATGCGTCGCATGAACCGTCTGGCAGGTATACTCGAGATGGCAGACGACGAGTTTAGCCGCATACGTGCTGAACTGACGGATTACCGTCGGCGTATGCAAACGCTGGTGCAGAACGGCAAACTCGACGATGTGCTGCTCGATGGCGATACGTTCCGTAGTTATCTCCAACTGGGTACACTCGAGGCGCTCAACAAACGTATAGCAGCCATCAATCAGGCTGAGATACAGGATACGCCGTTTGCCCCGTACTTGAAAGTGCTGTCTGCACTTAAGTGCAACACACTGGGCGATGTTGACAGGCTCATCAAGCGTTGCGAGGAGGATGCTTACCTGCTCGCAAGGCATCAGTTGGGGAACACCGATCTGGATATCATTTCTTCTGCCATCGGACTGCAGAATATATGCATCGTTTGTATCCTCTCGACCGGTGGCGGCAAAATAGGCTTGGAGAGGATGTTTGACGCTCTGAACGGACATAACTCGCAGAACGCTTCACTCGCCGAACTGACATACGACCAGGCTAAGCATTTGCCGTTTATGCAAAACATAAAATAGCGCATCACTATGGAACCTACACTCATCGATCTCAACGATTATATCCGTACCGGCGAAGGAGCCAACGGAGCAAGTTATAACCACAAGACCGATCCTACGATCATGATGAAGTTGTACCTGCGCAACTTCGACTCGGCGCGTATGGAACTCGAGATGGCTAAGAAAGTCTATCAACTGGGTATCCCTTCGCCCGAACCCGGTGACCTGGTTACCGACGGCGAACGGCTGGGTATACGTTTCCGCCGTCTGGACGGCAAGAAATCCTATTCGCGCGCTTGCGGTGACGATCCCGAACATACTGAGGTGTATGCCCGCGAGTTTGCACAACTGTGCCTGAAACTGCACAATATTCACGTCGATACCACGCAGTTTGAGGATGTCAAACAGCGGCAGTACAAGTGGCTTGGCGACAACCCGTTCTTCACCGACGACGAGAAAGACAAACTGCGTGCCTTCATAGCAGCAGCACCCGATGCAGATACGGCCATTCACGGCGACCTGCAGTTCTCCAACGGCATATTTGTGGAGAAAGACGGTGTGCGTACGCCCTATTTCATCGACCTGGGCGACTTCTGTTACGGCTACCCGATGTTTGATTTAGGCATGGTTTATCTGTGCTGCATGCTCAACGATGAGTCGTGGACTATGGAACAATATCACATGTCTAACGCCACGGCTGCCAGGTTCTGGCGTGCGTTTGACGATGAGTATTTCCACTCGCCTGATTGCCCTATCGAGAATTGTGGCCCGGGGGCTGACCTTGCCGAGATCGACAAAACCGTGCGCATCTATGCGGGGCTGAAGACTCTGCTCGTCGAGAGTTGTACCCACTGCCCTATGCCACAGTTCCGCGTTGTCCTCAAAGAAACCATACTAAAATAACCCATCACCCATCACCCATCACCCATAACCCGTAACCTGTAACCCGTAACCGCTGACAGATTATTATGGCAAACAAATATATAGATACCGACCTGCTCGACCGCGCGATAGTGTTCGCTGTGGGCGCGCATCACAACACCGAGCGTCGTGGCAAAGGTTTTCCGTACATCGTTCATCCGATGGAAGCGGTGGAGATTGTTGCTACCATCACGCCCGACCAGGAGTTGTTGGCTGCGGCTGCATTGCACGACACGATCGAGGATACCGATGTTACCTACGAGCAACTGCGTGACGCCTTTGGCGAACGTGTAGCATCGCTTGTGTACGCTGAGAGCGACCGGTTCACCGAGGGCGTATCGGAGGCTGACAGCTGGCACGACCGAAAGCAGGCGGCTATTGACCGGCTCGCAGCTGCCAATCACGATGCCAAGATCGTGGCGATGGGCGACAAACTGAGTAACATGCGTGCCATCTGGCGCGACTATCAGCTCAGGGGCGATGAGCTCTGGCAGATCTTCCACGTAACGGACAAAGCTGCCCACGAGTGGCATTACCGCGGCTTGGCTGCTTCGCTGAGCGAACTGAGCGATACCTTCGCCTATCGCGAGTTTGTACGACTGATTGACGAGGTGTTTGGGCAGCACTAACCCTTTCAGTCGTCAATTTACAAATAGTCTTTTCAAATTTCAATTCTATGAAATATATCATCACCATCAGTCGCGAGTTCGGTACCGGAGGACGGCAGATAGCCAATATCCTCGGTCAACGGCTCGGAGTAAAAGTGTACGACAAAAAACTTCTTGAAGAACTCAAGCAACGCTATAACCTCACGCAGGAAGAGATGGATCGCATCAAAGCCAAACGTCTCACCTGGTGGGATGAGTTCGCCAAGTTCTACCAGCAGGCACAAGCCTGGGCTAACCGTCCGTACTACGAGTCGGTGTATGTGCCTAACGTAACTTCCGAATTGCTCTATCAGGACGAGGAACGCATCCTCACAGCGCTGGCAGAACAGGAATCGTGCGTCATACTGGGGCGTACGGGTTTCCATATCTTCCGCAACAACCCCAATGCGTTCAAGGTCTTTCTGATAGCCGACAAACCTTTCCGCCGCGACAAGGTAGCACGCCGCTTGAATATCAACGAAGGTAGTGCCGATCTGCTGATCAGCAAGATCGATGAAGACCGCGAGAACTTCACGCTCTCTTTCAGTGGCAAGAGCCGCTATGAGGCACACAACTATGATCTGGTACTCAATGTCAGCGGTCTCGAGCCGGAGACCGTAGCGGATTTCATAGCCGAATGTGTAAAACAAAAGATCCACTGATATCCAACTACGCAGTTCAAACAGCGAAGCGCTCAAACAATTCATCAACTCTTGCTTCTGGAATTCGACAATATAGCCAATGCGCGTGACTTGGGTGGCACGATAGCTTCAGGCGGACGCAGTGTCCGTCCGCATCGTTTGTTGCGGACCGCACATCTCCACGATGCCTCGGATGCCGATTTGCTGCGTCTCAGGCAGGAGTTCAACCTCTGCCGCATCTTCGACTTCCGCTCGCTGGGTGAAGCTCAGCATCAGCCCGATCGCGAGATAGAGGGCGTAGAACACCACCTGCTGCCTACCATCGATATGCGTGCCGAGCAGCAGACCGGCAAACCTATACCCGAAGAGGCATTCTTCGAACTGGATCGGCACATTGTCAACTATTCGTTCTATCCCGAGGTGCAGCAGATGGCTGCGAATATGTATTCGTCGCTCATCTGTAGCGAGTTTTCGCAACTGCAGTACGCCGCGTTTCTGCGTCTGATCATCGAGGCTCCGGAGGATGGTGGCATACTCTGGCATTGCGCTCAGGGCAAAGACCGTACAGGCTGGGGCGCTGCGTTCCTGCTGTTTGCATTAGGTGTCGACCGCGAGACGATAATCAGCGATTTCGACAGCAGCAACGATGCTTATCGCCCGCTCGTTGACAGGCTGAAAGCGGATATCCTGGCGCGGGGCGGAGGGCAGGCTGAGATGGAAGTGGTGCAGGCATTCATGGGAGTGAGCACGCCTAACTTCATCCGCACGCTCGACCTTATTGACCGAGAGTTCGGCGGAATGAATGCCTACTTGAGGGATATACTCTGCCTGTCGCATGACGATGTACATAAGCTTCGCCGCAGGTTCCTTACAGCCTCGTAGTACAAATTAGCAACTTGGTAACATACAACCCATTCCGAACAAATACCTATCAATCATGATTGAAGTAATCAAATATGCAATTCCCTCGCTCATCGTATTGCTGGCGACATGGATAGTGATGTACAAACTTTTCCAGAACGAGCAACAGAAGCGTGAGTGGGAACTTAAGAAAGCGGCTCAGAAAGAGATTTCGCCTATTCGCCTGCGTGCCTACGAGCGCTTGGCGCTCATGCTCGAGCGTACGCAACCCGAACACATGCTCATGGATCTGGACGTCTCGCAGTTCACCGTCCCGCAGTTGCAGCAGCGTCTGTTGCAAACTATCCGTCTGGAGTTCGACCACAACGTGAGTCAGCAGATCTATGTGTCGGAGCAAGTGTGGGAGCAGATCACCACAGCACGCACGCAGATGCTGGCGTTCGTCACGGCAGTAGCTATGCAACTGCCACCCGAGAGCACATCGCTCGACTATGCCAAGATGTTGCTCACAGCCTACAACACCAATGGCGAGACGGCTAACGAGACTGCCCTGCACGCCCTGAAAGCCGAGGCGGCAACGCTGATTTGATAAATGAATGATTAAGCGGGTAGCGATCATAGTGCTTATGGCCGGTATGTGTGTGCTTATGCATGCACAAGGCGCGTCGCGCGACTCTGCCCGGGTGCAATCACCGCAACCTAAGCAGGCTGAGGTGTATCAGGGCACAACTGTTCGTGTAGATCTGCTCAATCCCATACTCGACTTGGCGCGCAGCGGTTGGCATACTTATAGCGCGGAGGCAGCGGTCAATGCGCGGTTCATCTATCGCTTGTTCCCGACTATCGAACTGGGTTATGCCGGTGCGTTCCTGCAGCAGAAAGATGCCGCAACACCGCTGTATAACGGTAGCGGAGAGTTTGTGCGAGTGGGCTTGGACATCAATCCGCTCAAGAAACATCCCGAACAGCGCTCGGCCATGCTCATTGGCGTACGTGTCGGCACAGGGTGGCAGAAGATGCAAACGCCCGCTCTGCTCGCCGAAGTGCCCCAGGGCAAATGGATAACCGATGCGTGGGGAGAGATCGTCGCAGGAGTGCAAGTGGATATTTACAAAGGGTTTAACATGGGTTGGGCAGTCCGGATGAAATTCCTGTTCACAACCAATAGTCACGACGAACTCACTACGCCTTATTACATCCCGGGTTTCGGCTACCGCGACACTATGAGTTGGGGCTTCAACTACTATCTGGGATATACCTTTTAACCCCGCTTCCCCTAGTCGCCTAGTCATTTGGCAACACAGAATACTAACATCAAAAAAATAATATCCTTATGAACAACACAACTGAACTATTGAATCTTGCTGCTAACAATATCCGCATCCTTGCGGCGGCAGCTGTTGAGAAAGCCAAGAGCGGTCACCCGGGTGGCGCTATGGGTGGCGCTGATTTTATCAACGTGCTCTTTTCCGAGTTCCTTGAGTACGATCCCGAGAATCCTGCATGGGAAGCACGCGATCGCTTCTTCCTCGACCCCGGACACATGGCACCTATGCTGTATGCACAACTCTGCTTGGCAGGCAAGTTCACTCTGGAAGACCTGAAGAACCTTCGCCAGTGGGGTAGTGTCACTCCGGGTCACCCCGAGCGCGACATCGAACGTGGTATCGAGAACACCTCCGGACCGCTCGGTCAGGGACATACGTTTGCCGTAGGTGCTGCTATCGCGGCTAAGTTCTTCAACGCCCGCTACGGTGAGGTGCATAATCCTACTATCTACGCGTTCATCTCCGATGGCGGCGTGCAGGAGGAGATCTCGCAAGGCGCAGGCCGTATGGCGGGTACGTTGGGCTTGGATAACCTCATCATGTTCTATGACTCCAACGAGGTTCAGCTCTCCACCATGTGCCGCGAGGTGACCACCGAGGATGTGGCTGCCAAGTACAAGGCCTGGGGATGGTTCGTTCAGGAGATCAACGGCAACGATCCTGCTGCTATACGCGAGGCGCTGAAGGCCGCCAAGGCTGAGAAGGAGCGTCCGTCGCTCATCATCGGTCATACGATCATGGGCAAAGGCTGCGTAACGGCCGAAGGCGAGTCGTTCGAGAGCAAGTGCTCTACCCACGGCAATCCGCTCAGCAAATCCGGTGCTTCGTTTGAGCGCACGATTGCCAACTTGGGTGGTGACCCGGCTGATCCGTTCCAAATCTTCCCCGAGGTAGCCAAACTCTACGAGAACCGTGCTGCCGAACTTCGCGAACTGGCTAACAAGCGCTATGCTGCTTATTATGAGTGGAAACAGGCTCACCCGCAGTCGGCTAACGAGTATGAGACATATATGTCCTGTGAGGTGCCCTGCATCGACTGGAGTCTCGTACAGCAAAAAGCCGGTGCGGCTACACGTGCGGCTTCGGCTACCGCTCTGTCGTTCCTGGCAGAGAACGTGGGCAACATGATTGTCAGCTCGGCTGACCTGAGCAACTCCGACAAGACCGACGGTTTCCTCAAGAAAACCAAGGCGTTCACCAAGGGTGACTTCTCCGGTCAGTTCCTGCAGGCAGGCGTGAGCGAACTCACCATGGCTTGCGTATGTATCGGCATGCGTCTGCATGGTGGCGTTATTCCCGCTTGCGGCACGTTCTTCGTGTTCAGCGATTATATGAAACCTGCCGTTCGTCTGGCGGCGTTGATGGAGGTGCCCGTTATCTTCATCTGGAGCCACGATGCGTTCCGCGTAGGCGAGGACGGACCGACCCACGAGCCTGTTGAGCAGGAGGCACAGATCCGACTGATGGAGAAACTCCGCAACCACTCCGGCAAACCGTCCATGCTCGTTCTGCGTCCTGCCGATGCAGAGGAGACAACCCTCGCATGGCGCATGGCTATCGAGAATACCGCTACGCCTACCGCACTCATCCTCAGCCGTCAGGATATAGCTCCTGTACCTAATGTCAACAAGGCAGGCTTCGAGCGTGGCGCATATATCGTCAGCAAGGACGAGAATCCGCAGGTTGTGCTGCTTGCTTCAGGTAGTGAGGTGTCAACGCTCCTTGCCGGTGCCGAACTCCTGCGCAAGGAGGGTGTCCGCCTGCAGATTGTTAGCGTTCCGTCTGAGGGTTTGTTCCGCGAGCAACCGAAGGAGTATCAGGAGCAAGTGCTGCCCAAGGGCATCAAGCGCTTCGGTATGACTGCCGGCCTGCCTTGCACGCTCGAGTCACTCGTTGGCGAGAACGGTACTGTTTGGGGACTTAGTTCGTTCGGCTTCTCTGCCCCGTACAAGGTCCTCGACGAGAAACTCGGCTTCACCGCCCAGAACGTCTACGACCAAGTCAAGAAACTGCTCTAATCGAGTATATTGCCATGTATGGCACGAATTTCCGTGCCATACATGGCGTTCCCAAACACATCGGCGGTATTCCGGCTTTTATCCCTTACATTTTCCCTTTCGGGCGTATATTTACGCCCGCACATCACTTTGTTTCGCATATTGCCCCAGCTTGACTTTACAAGCGTCTCAAAAATTTCATATGACTAACTTGACCATCTTGACCAACTTGACGCGAACTTGGTCAACTTGGTCAACTTGGTCATGCAAAAACTATCTTTAGCGCAGCGGTGTTCTGTTCCCGACGGTATTCCGCCGTCTTTTTCTTTTCAGCGCAAATTTTTGAAACCCTGTTTTTTCGAACGCAGTGTTCTAAACCGCGACGTTAGTTGTTCTTGGTTGTTCTTAGTTATTCTTAGACATTCACGAACCATTCTCGCCCCAGAGCCGGATTGTACTATTATCCCCCGAACATTTAGGCAGTCGATCTGTTCAATAGCCAAGCCCTCCCGTAAGCATAATGCTGCAGGGAGGGCTTGGTATATGTCTGGCGCAGGGTTACTGCATCTCCAGTGAGCGAACTTGTGACAGAGTCTCGCGCATTGTTTGTTTGCGGCTGTCTATCTCTCCGGACAGGATAGGTATGCGCGCTTTGAGCGATGCGCGTGTGGCGTCGTTGGCTTGGTAATACTGATGGCGCAGACTGTCGAGCATCTCTTCGGCTTGTACCTGTGCTTGCTGCAGACGGACATATTGCTCGTAGAGCACGCGGGCGGAGTCGCTTCGGAAATCGTCGACACTGGTATAGATATGTGTATCGTTGAGCACGAAGTATATGCTGTCGCCCCGCTCGTTGCCGACCGCAGGCTGCTGACTGCTGCCCACCGACTGCTGTCCGCTGACTGCAGACTGCTGAACGCTGATTGCTGACTGCAGACTGCTGACCTCCGTAGGGGCAATCAGGCTGTCCAACCGTGCGAGTGCCACCAGTTCGTTGTCAGGCAGGCCACGCAGGAACGTGCGGTCGGTCAGGGTAATCTGATAGACCTCCACAGAGTCCGTTCCGGTGCAGTGCCGGTTGGTGGCGAAGAACGCCGTGCCGGCATGTTCGTCAGCCACATACAGATAATCATCTGCCGGCGAGTTGTACGGCATACCTATGTTCTCTGCAGGCAGCCACTCGCCCAGTGCGGCGTTGTAGCGGGTCATATATATATCCAGTCCGCCCAGTCCTCCCTCACGGTCGGAGGCGAAGTATAGGGTAGCACCGTCGGTCAGCACATACGGGTAGTTGTTCGTCTTTCCGCTGTTGATGCTTGCCCTGAGTGTGTCGGGTGCCTCCCACTGCTCCAGCAGTCGCTGTTGTCCGACGAGCACTGTCCGCTCGCCGTCGCGTACACTGAAGTACCGCCTGTCACCGCGTTGCGTGGTGAAACTGCTGCCCAGTGAGTCGATACGCAGCGTACCGTTCTCAGCGCCTATGACATAAGCGGCAGCTATGTCGGCCGTAGCTATGCGTTGCACTCCCAGCACCTCGATGCGCGACACATGTTTCAGGTAGCGGGCAATGACCTGTGCCTGCGCCATGTGCTGCGTGATAACCGGATAACGCTCGTTCTGCTCGTCGATGGACGGCAGCACGGCTTCGTAGGCTGCCAGCGCCTCGTCCATGCGCCACTGGCTGAAGTACAGCTCGCCGAGAAAGAAGTTCCTGAGCGGGTACTTCGTTCCTGCCTTGAGAAACAGCTCCTCTGCCGTAGTCAGATCATCCGTCTCCTGTGCACACCGTGCGGCGCGATACAGATACAGCGGATGCGTGGGGTGCTTGCGAAGCAATGCATCGTAAATGGTACGCGCCTTGGCGTACTCACGCGCATTGAACAGGTCATCGGCCTGCTTCGCGCTCTGACCGAACGCCGTGAGGCTGGTCAGAAGCATAAGAACGGATATATATAGAAAGCGTCGCATGTCGAATTGCACAAATTTCGGGTGCAAAGATACGACTTTTTTTCCGTTTCTGCAAATTTTTTGAAAAAATGTCGTATGTAGTATAAAAAAAGTGCATGCGGATTTGCAAAAGTGAAATTATTGTTGTATCTTTGCGGAAGAATACCAAACTAAACTAATTACCATGAAACAATCCGGTCTATTTTCATTACTTGTAGCATGGGCGTTGACGACGATGGTGTGTTATGCCCAATCATCCGGCACTAAGCAGGAATATGCCAATTCGCTGGTTAGCAAGGTGACTGATGTTGACTTTGTATATTATTGAGCAGGACAAACAGATAAAAGCTTTACAAGAAACGTTGGAAAATCTATCAATATAGTGACGAAATGAAGAAACTCTTCGTTATATTCTCGTGTTTAGTATGTGCCATAGCTTTTATGGGATGTAATGAGCCGGTAAAGGAACCGATAAAAGAACGTACTATTATAGGCACATTGGATAGTGTGCCATACTATGCCGATGATTACAGTCCGCATCTTAAATATGAATTTGCTGATTGGTTTTATCATTGGGCGCCAACGGTTAAAGCAGAAGACGGGGTAGAATACATCATAAAAAGAAATATGTTTAAGGAGGGAGGTATGCATTTTGCCCCTGTGGATTCGTCAGATTTCTTTTATGAGGTTTCTTTAATCTGTAATCCTATATATATAATTGCTGATGAATGGATATATGAGGGAGATACTTTAATGGTTACGGGACCTGTTTATAAGCATCATTATGGAGGAAGACCTGGTTACAAAATAGGTGGAGGAGATTATAATTGGATAGAAGGCAACTATATGGCGGTTAAACTATATAGGCATTCGGAAAGGTATTATAATTTTATAAAACCGACTCTGGATAGCGTCAGGCAAGCATATATGGAAGAATTAGAAAGAAAATTTAGGGAAGAAACAACTATAGAAGATTAATATCTGTTTATTCTGTTGATTGTGAAAAGAATAATAATTCATATTGTACTATTGATACCACAATATTCAAACTGGACTAAACTCGTGTAAAAGTATATTAATTATCTTGTTCTCAATATTTGTCAACGAAATAGGTGCTCAAGAACGTAGTCTCACGGAAGTGCAATAAAAAACAAACCAAATACCCCAAACATCGTAATCAACTTATGAAACTCACATCTCAGTATTTTTCCGGAGGTTGGAACTTGTGGAAGTCGCATGTCAGGGAGTCATCGGTTGTGATGGCCCTTCAGTTCGCGGCAATGATTGTGGCGATGATCCTTATCGCGCCGGGTTTGGCGCTTATGTCCTCCCATCCGAAGTTCGGACTATGGTACACCGTTTTGGCGGCATTGGCTGTTCTGTTTACTATCGGGCTGTTGTACTATTATGTCCCTGTGTGCTTCTTGGCGATGAGGCGCGGTCAGTCGGTGACGAAAGCTGACCTTCAGGTCGGTTATGCGCGTGCATTGGCGGTGAGTGTGATGATGGTATGGCCATCGATTGTATCGCAGATTCTCAACCAAGCCTCGAACCTTGAGATCGGCCTCGGGTGGAAGTTCTGCATTGCGCTGATGGCGATAGGTATAAGTGTGTTTGCCATCGTCTGGGTATATGCGGTGGCAACGATGCTTCCGCTCTTGGCGAGTGATCATCCCGATGAGTCGGTATGGCAACTGACGCGCCGTTGCTCGCAGCTGACCGAGGGGCACAAGTGGCAGCTGTTCATGATAGACCTGGAGATACTTATCGGTCCGGTGGTAGTGCTCTGGGTGCTGATGATGATTGGCATCTTTTCGCTGGTAATGCCTTTGGCATTAGGCGGCCATGCTACGGCGCTGGAGGCAGATTCGACCGAGGCGTTGAAGCTGATAGGCGGCGCGTTTGCGGAGCGCTGGGGACTGTACGTCACCCTTGCCCTGCTCTCGCTGATAGTGATACTGGTGCTGCAGTTCGTGTTTGTGCCGATGCAGCATCTCGCCCATGCCCTGTTCTACGAAGACCTGATGGCGGAGCAGGAAGGTGCCATCGAGGATACGGAAGCTGAAGTGGTACAAACCAATCATACGGAGGAAGCCGAAAAGCCGTCAAGTGAGTAGGCATGATCATTAATCATTAAATCCTTACTATTTTATGGAAAACGTTAAACCTGCTTTTCAGTTGCGTACCGAGCGCGGACTGCTCAAGTACTGGCTGCTGGGAATCATCACCTTGGGTATCTATCCGCTGGTGGTAGAATCGCACATCTCCGAGGAACTGAACCTCGTTGTATCGCCTCATGACGGAAGAAGTACGATGCACTATTGCCTCATCTTTTTCATCTTCTCATGGCTGACCTTCGGTATAGCTCCTATCGTATGGTACCACCGTACCTCTGACCGTATGGGTATCGAACTCAAACGCCGTCAGATTGACTACGATTTCGGCGCAGCAGATTTCTGGCTCTGGTGCATACTCGGAAGCTTGATTCTGATTGGTCCGTTTGTATATATCCACAAACGTATGAAAGCCATGAACCTTATCAACGCCGACTACAACGAGAAAGGGTAGTCATGAGCAGAACAACGTAACGTTGTCGTATAAAAAATGTGTGTGCAGACCTGACTTGCGCACACATTTTTTTATGATTTTCATACAAAGAGATATTTTTTGGAAATATTTTGGCTTGAAAATTTGCAAATGTGAGATTTTTTTTGTATCTTTGTCACGTAAAATGGCCTTATTGTATGAAAAACTCATTGCATGCCTTTTCTTGCATTGCAACCGTTGTGTTGCTATGTTTCTCAGTAATAATTCCTTGTACGGCCTCTGGTCCGAAGCGTGAGATGCGTGCCACGTGGTTCACCACGGTGGCTAATATCGATTGGCCGACCACTTCCGGTGCTACGGCGCAGAAAAAAGAGATGCTGCAGATGCTCGACTCTATTCAGGCGCTGAAGATGAACGTGGTGCTCTTCCATGCCCGTCCGTGTGCCGATGCGTTCTACAAGAGCGCTTACGAGCCGTGGTCGTCGTACCTGAAAGTGGCTCGCGGCACTGATCCGGGTTACGATCCTTTGCAGTTCTGCATCGACGAGTGTCACAAGCGAGGCATGGCTTGTCACGCATGGATGAACCCGTACCGTTACTCCGACCGTAACGGCAACGACTGGACAGGCAACAACGATACACCGCTCAACTATAGCAACACTCATCCCGAGTGGCTGCTGCATTACAAGAGCAGCATCATCCTCGACCCGGGCTTGCCGGAGGTCAAGCAGCGCGTAAAGGAGGTGGTGGGCGACCTGCTGAGCAAGTATGATGTGGACGGAATCATCTTTGATGATTATTTCTACCCGTACGGCGGTACGTCCAACCAGGATGATGCTACCGTAGCCAAATACAAACCCGAAGGAATGGATGTGCATGACTGGCGTCGTCAGAACGTCAACGAGATGGTGCGCGCGGTGTACGACACCATACAGGCGGTCAAACCGTGGGTGACCTTCGGCATTTCGCCGTTCGGCATCTGGACGACCAATTACAGCGTGGCCAGCAAAGAAGGCATAACCTTGCCCGCTAACATCACCGGCGGCAATATGTATCAGGAGATATACTGTGACCCCGTAGCATGGCTCAAGGAGGGTACGATTGACTATATCTCTCCACAGCTGTACTGGAAGATCGGCGGCGGTCAGGATTACCGTGTGCTCAGCAAGTGGTGGGGTAGGCTTGCCGACCGTTTCGGCAAGCAGTTCTACTCGAGCATGGCGGTGTACCGCTATCACGACGAGGGCGCGTTTACCGTCAACGAACTGCAGGAGCAGACGCAACTCAACCGCGTAGCGGTCACCGACAATGCGCCGGGAGCAGTGCTCTACAACACCCGCGGATGGGTGTACGACACCAAGTTCCGCCGCGCGTTCCGCAACAATGAGTTTGCTACCTACGCTCTGCCACCGGCCATCAACTGGAAACCTGCCAAGGAGCGTACAATGGTCACGGATATGCAATCGTCCGGGCAGACCGTTACCTGGTCGCATCCCGACAACGATGTGCACTTTGCCGTCTATGCCGTGCCGAATGCTTTCCGTAACCGTATCAATATCTTCTCGAAGGGGGAAGTGCTGCTGGGCGTCACATACACCAAGTCGTTCACCCTGCCCGAAGGTATATCCACCAGTTCGCACAAGATTGCCGTGAGCGTGCTGGACGGCTATAACAACGAGTATGCTCCGCGTGTGCTGGGTGAGGCGGAAGCCACGCCTGAGGCAACAGTACTGCTGTCGCCGTCCGACGGTGCGCACAAGGCACTGCCGTTCGAGTTCAGTTGGCAGATAGTGCCGCAGGCCGATGCATATGTGTTCCAACTCGCCCGCGACGAGGCGTTTGAGGACATAGTGCTTGCTCATGAGACTACCGACTTGTCGCTTAGCACCGATGTGCGCAAGCGTTTTGCTTACCTGCCGATGGGTACGTACTACTGGCGCGTCAAGACGCGTAAGGCCAATGCCAACGATATATG
Source organism: Paludibacteraceae bacterium (assembly GCA_017525455.1). GTDB lineage: Bacteria > Bacteroidota > Bacteroidia > Bacteroidales > Paludibacteraceae > Colicola. The sequence continues at coordinate 34,186 of JAFXSS010000011.1, read as the reverse complement.
GAGCGAACCGCGCAGGGTAGAGTTGTCCGTGACCGATGATGTGCAGACAGTAACCGTACAGCCGAAACAGCAAGGCGTATATTCGATGCTCGGCATGTATCTGGGCGAACAGCCCGCCAACCTCGGCCACGGCGTGTATGTAATCAACGGCCATAAAGTAGTTCGATAATCAAATCTTCAAATTCTATACATATCATGAAAAAATCTATTCTTCTTATTCTGACTTTGGCACTGAGCCTGAGCCTGAGTGCACAAAACGTGTTTGTGCGTGATCAGAAGATCGTAGTCGAGATGGTCGGTCAGGAGACCGTGCTCGCACCTAACGGACCGGATGAGAGTTACTTCTGGGTAAGCCTCTCGCCCGACCGCAAACATATAGCCTACAGCACCGCGCATCACGGCACGTTTGTTTGCGACCTCCACGGCAAGAACGTGAAGTACCTCGGCGTGATGGGAGCACCCACTTGGATGGACGATGAGATGGTGGCCGGTATGTACGAATATACCGACCCGCAGACCGAGGAGAAAGCCATGCGTTACCTGTGTGTCAGCCGTGACGGCAAGATGAGCCGTAACCTCACGGATCATGAGGCCGAGTGGCTGGTTGACCACGAGAAGACGCGTCTGGAGAACCTGCGTACACGCAACTTCGCACGTATAGCTGCCAAGCGTGCTGTTATGGCTACCAAGAACAACACCGTCGGTTTGGCGGGTATCAAGATTTATCTTAACCCGGGGCACGGCGGCTACGATCCCAACGACCGCAGTTGCTGGACGGTTCATGTACCCGAACTGTGGACGAACCCCGATGGCTATTGGGAGTCGAAATCCAACCTGGTGAAAGGTCTGTTCTTGCGCGACATGCTGGAGAAAGCCGGTGCTACGGTGATCATCTCCCGTACGCAGAACCGCTCGGGATGGCGCGATATCATCGAGAGTCAGTATTACGACTATGCTCCCGGCACGCCGGAGTATGAGGCGATTATTAACGGTGACGACCGTCAGCTCTCTGCCATTGCGGAAGAGGCAAATGCCAATGAGGTCGATCACTTCCTGAGTATCCACTCCAACGCTCTGAACTCCCGTACCAACTACCTGCTGATGCTCTTCCGTGGCAAAGGCGGCCCGGGCATCGCCTATGAGGCTACCACACCGCCGTCGTTCGAGATGGCTACTCTGGCAGGTAGTATTCAGATCAAGAATCCGCTCACTGTATGGAGCTCGGCTACACCGCTCGTACGCGGAGATATAACATTCTACGACCCGAGTTGGAACGGTCTGGGCGTGTTGCGTCCGCTGACCGTGCCGGGACATCTGTCCGAAGGCTCGTTCCACGACTATCCACCCGAGACGCACCGACTGATGAACGATGACTATTGCCATCTGGAAGCACTGCGTATGTTCCAGTATTTCCACAAGTGGTTCCAGCGCGAATTGCCGCAAACGGCATGCATCAGCGGATTTGTTAAGAGTTCCAACCAACTGCTGGACGAACTTGGATACAAGGAGTTCTATTATTTCCCCAACACCGACGACCAGTGGCTGCCGCTCAACGGAGCCAAGGTCACTCTGTGTGATGCGGAAGGTCACGAACTGCAGACAAAGACAACCGACGACTGGTACAACGGCATATTCGCCTTCTACGACCTGGAGCCGGGAACATATATCGTACGTGCCGAAAAAGGCGGATACATCGCCAAGGAGGAGACAGTGACTGTGGCTGCAGAGGATATAGCCGGTGTCAAGTTCTTCCTGCCTTACACCCGCGTTGACCTGCCGGACTTTGAGGAGCCTGTACAGGACGCCGGTACGCTACTGCTGCCGGAGTATTCGTTTGTGCCCGACGGTCAGCCTGTGGCTACGGCCGCCGGTTATCGCCGCGTACTTTACCGCAACGGCAAGGTGTATGCCCTGTCAGCCGATGGCGGCAGTATAGCCGTGTGCGACCTGATGCTCAATGCCGAGCGCTCGGTAGCAGCACCTGCTGGAGTAACCTTCGCCGATATCACGTTCTCAGCCGACAATTTCCTGCTGGCAGGTGTAGAAGCTGACAACCACTGGCAGATCTATCTGTACGATCCTGACTTGACTGAGGCCACGCTGATGATCGACCAGACCGTTACGGGACATGTGTCCGGCACACTGACGGCTTCCGCGCCGTACTGGAAAGCCACACTGTCCACCACCACCGCCACCGATATTCTTACCTTGGCTTACAACGAGGATCATCCCGAGTCCAGCCAACTGACGACTACTGCCCGCACAGGCTTGGACAACAACTCACGTCTGACCCTGCAGCCTGACGGCAAGGTATATGTGAGCGACAAGGCCATGCTACCGTGCTTCTTCCGCTATGCACAGCGTAACCTGATGGCCAAACCTGAGGTTCAGAACGGCGTATTGGGATTCCGCCTGTGGGATGTAACAGAGTCAGAGACCGCCATATCACCGTTCATCGCTACAACAGCCAACGGTGAGCGGGCACATGCGTACGCTTATGTTGACAAGTATGAGATGCATATCTACATTGTTACCGACGGTGTGAGCGTGCAGCACTTTGTGTCGAACATTGCCGAGGTGCCGAACATCTATGCTTCGGAACTCAACTACAAGGACGGGATGTTCACTTTCCGCCTGAACACCGATGCCACGCGTGCCACGCTCCGTCTGGAGAAAGACGGTCAGTCGCTTGGCTCGTTTGAGTTAGGTGCAATGGCTATGGGCGCTCATGAGATACCCAACCCCGCCAATACGACGGATTTTGATGCTTACGAGCTCACCGTCAGTGCCGAACCCGTCAGTTATCCGGCTCTGATCAGTGACAACGACAAGATTTTCAACTTTGCCACCCCTATCGGCGTAGCAGTGGATCGTACGCCTAACTCACCGTTCTTCGGACGTATATACGTGACCGATGCACAAGGCGGCAGTGCCGGCCAGCGTACCACCACACAGGGCATATATGTCCTCTCGTCGGACTTTGCCGATGTGACAGAGCAGGGAAATACTGCCTACAAGGGTGACGTCAAGTGGGGCGAACATAACCCCGGCAAGAACTACCAGCTGGCTATTGCCCGTCCGGCAGTGGCACCCAATGGCGATGTGTTTGTTCCTTCGGCTACAGCATCGTCCAGCGGCGTATATATTATGGATCCTGCCAACCCCTCGGCTGCATTCACACCGGTGTTCGACGGCAAGCGCAACAGTGTGTCCGGAAAGATTAAGAAGGACGGTGTCGTAGTAGCCAATCCCGTCATGCACTGCGTGATAACCGGCTATGGCGACAAACGGCGTCTGTACACGATGGATCACGATATAGCCTCTACAACCCTTTCGTCCAGCATTTGGCGTTATAACATCGGTGCAGAGGAGTTGCCATGGGGCAAAGCTCCGTCCGACATCACGTACAACGACCAGCAGTACGGTAAGATGCAGAACGGTTCTGGACAGATAGCCCGTGACGGTCGCGGAGGCTGGTGGCTGAGTCAGTACCGTTACACCTCGACCGAGGCTGTGCCACCGCTCATCCACGTCACCGACGGCAAGATGGATCTGAACGTAGGTGGCACGATAGCCACAGCGTAGCAGGGCGGCATGGCTGTCACCACTGACGGCAGCCTTGTAGCTATAGGCCGCGAACTGGGTACGATAGCCGTGTACGAGGCTACATACAACGCCAAGGGCAAACCGACTCTCAAAGAGCGCAATGTCATCTCCTACGGCACGAACTTCGAGGAGTGTGTGACCATGGGCTGCGATTTCGATGCAGCAGGCAACCTGTATGTGGTAACGCCTACCGACGGCAAACTGTATGTGTTTACCATGCCGAACCTGAACAACACGTTCACCACACGCCGCTCGGCAATCCTGGAGGATGACCCCTATGAGAAACCCGACCCCGAGGTGGGCGTTAACAATGTCAGTAATGATGAAGCACAACCCCGCAAACTTATCCGTGACGGACAACTGATTATCCGGCGCGGCAATGACCAATACAACGCCCAGGGTGTACGCCTGTAGTCGCCACTTCCCGGAAATCCCTTCTGCTGATAACCACTGACGGACAGATGAGGCAGGCGAAGTTTATAAAACAATAGAAAAACAGCACTATTATATTAACCAAATAAATCATCATGAAACATTCCTATCTATTTCTGCTTATAGCGGCGTTGCTGACGGCAACGGTGCTGCAAGCGGCAGAAGTGAGCGGTCTGGTAACTGACGCGCAAGGCGAGCCGATGATCGGCGTATCGGTGATGGTGGACGGTACGACCACCGGTACGATCACCGATTTCGACGGCCGTTACACCATCAGCGCTAACGGCAACTCCGTGCTCGTATTCAGTTATCTGGGCTACCGCACACAGAAGATCAATGTGGAGAACCGCTCCACCTTGAATGTCCAACTCGTTGAGGACACCAAGGCGCTGGAGGAGGTCGTAGTAGTAGGCTACGGCACGCAGCGCAAGGCTAACCTGACGGGTGCTGTCGGTACAGTGAGTGTGCAAGACCAACTTGACGGACGTCCGATAACGAACGTCGGCAACAGCCTGCAAGGTGCCACGCCCGGTCTGACCATCACGAACACCAGCGGACGTCTGGGAGCAGTGCCTGACTTCCATATCCGTGGATTCGAAGGCTCACTGACCGGTTCAGCCGCCCCGCTGATCCTCGTTGACGGGGTGGAGATGAGTGACATCTCCGCCATCAATGCAGAGGATATAGCCAGCATCAGCGTGCTGAAGGATGCCGCCTCGGCATCCATCTACGGTACGCGAGCCGCGTTCGGTGTCATACTGATCACCACCAAGACAGGTGCCAACGAGATCGGTAAGTTCAATGTAACGTACAATAACAACTTCTCATGGGCTACACCTACCGTGCTGCCCGAGGTGGCCAAGTCGTACATCGGCGCAGAGATGGCACTGGAGGCCAGAAACCGCCGCGTGCCCGGCACAACGATGTTCAAGGGCGGATGCGGACTGGTATGGGACGCTGCCGCCATCGATATGATGCGCCAGTGGGAACAGACATACGGCAATATGGACCTGTCGGAAGAGATGGTGCTCGGACGTGACTTCGATATCATAGCCGGTGACGCCTACTTCTACCGGTCGTGGGATCCTGCCAAGATGTATGTGCGTGACTACAGCTTCTCGCAACAGCACAACCTGAACGTGAGCGGACAGGCAGGTAAAACGAACTACTACATCGGTCTGGGATATGCCGGACAGAACGGCGTGGTGAAGGTCAACCCCGACAGCTACAAGCGCTACTCCATCAACACCAGTATCGAAACCGAGGTGTTCAAGTGGTTGAAGGTGCGTGCCAAGATGCTATACACCCGCACTAACCTTGCCGAACCGTTCAACTTCAATTCGGCAAGCTACGATGCCCTGTATTACCTCTACCGCTGGCCGGCAATCATGCCGTACGGTACCTATCAGGGACATCCGTTCCGTAATGCGGTGACAGAAACCGCTGCTGCAAACATGAACAGCGACGAGCGTGACTACACACGTGCTTCGGTAGGTACAACCATCACTTTCCTGCCGGGCTTCACCCTGGATGTGGATTATGCCTTCAACCTCACCAACCGTGACTACGTGCAGCGCGGTGGTACGGTAGGCGGATGGGACTTCTGGAGCGGCGGTATGACACTGTCCGACAACTGGGCTTCCAGCGCACGCAACAAGATCGACTCTTACAACTACCGCACTCAGCACCATACGGGTAACGCTGTGTTGCGTTATCAGCACACATGGAACGATGCGCATAAGTTCAGCATCTTTGGAGGTTACAACATCGAGTATGACGATTACAAGTACGTCAATGCCGAGAAACGTGACCTGCTCGACCAGTCGAAGCCCGAGATCAGTCTGGCCACTGGCGACCAGTTCATCTACGGTGCTCATACCAGTTGGGCGCTGATGGGTTTCTTCGCGCGCGTTAACTATTCATATAAGGATCGTTACCTGATTGAGCTCAACGGTCGTGTGGACGGCTCCAGCCGTTTCCCGAAAGACCGGCTCTGGGGTTTCTTCCCCTCCGGCTCGATCGGATGGGTAGCATCGGAGGAGAACTTCTGGGAGGCGCTGAAACCTTGGTGGTCATTCGCCAAGATCCGTGCTTCGTACGGCTCGATCGGCAACCAGGATGTAGGTGCCAACATGTTCCGCGCCATCATGTCCTCCGGTACATCCGGCTGGATAGTGAACGATGTGGACGAGATCACCTTCTCGCTGCCTACAGCCCTGGCCAACGGATTTACGTGGGAGACAATCAAGACCTATGACGTAGGTGCCGACTTCCGGTTCTTCAACGACAATCTGGGTGTGACCTTCGACTGGTACCGCCGTGTGAACGACGGTATGATTGCCGGTGGTGCAGAAACGCCTTCCACCTACGGAGCCAGCGCACCGTACGAGAACGCTGCACAGATGACTACCAACGGTTGGGAACTGCAGATTGATTATCACCATAAGTTCAGCAACGGATTGCGTATCAACCTTATGGCCAACGTGTCCGATGCTCTGGCTACTATCACCAAGCACCCGCGTTCAACACTGTCAGTAATCGACGGTTCGAACTACGAGGGTAAGATCATCGGTGAGATCTGGGGCTTCACCACCGACCGTCTGTTCCAGACATCGGATTTCGACAGCGAGGGTAACCTGCTGCCGGGTATACCTACCCAGACGTACTTTGAGAACCAGGGCTACAAGTACAAGTACGGCCCGGGCGACGTCAAGTACGTTGACCTGAATGGCGATGGCGAGATTACATGGGGCGACAAGACTCCCGATAATCCCGGTGACTGGAGCCGTATAGGTAACACCACACCGCGGTTTGAGTATAACTTCCGCATCGGTGCCGATTGGTACGGCGTGGATCTGAACATCTTCTTCCAGGGTGTAGGCAAGCGCGACTACTGGGCTACGGGTACGATGATGATACCCGGTTGGAACTTTTCGGAGGGTACGTACTATGCTCACCAGACTGACTATTGGACACCTACCAACACCAACGCCTGGTATCCGCGTCTGACTGAGACCAACCAACCCGGACAATATTCGGCAGCCGGATTCAACTTCCTGACTCAGACGCGTTACATGCTCGACTTGTCGTATCTGCGACTCAAGAACATCACTGTAGGCTACAGCCTGCCGAAGAATATCCTGCAGAAAGCACACATCCAGAAAGCACGTATCTATTGCAGCTTGGAGAACGTGTGCGAGATTGACCACCTGGGCAACCTGCCTATCGACCCGGAAACGGGGTCGGCAGCCGGCTCGGGCGGAGGTATGGGCTGGGGACGTATATATCCCTATACTCGTCAGTACAGTTTTGGTTTGCAAGTAACCCTTTAATCTGCTATCGTTATGAAAAAGTATTTATATATATTGTTGGCCTTTGTGCCAATGCTTTGGACGAGTTGCAACCTGCTTGACCAACCGCCTTACGACGACTTTACCGACGAGGAGTTCTGGCAGTCGGAGCAACAGGCGCGTTCGTATATGTACGGATTCTACACATCGGTATTCTCGGGCTACGGCTCGGGATGGTCGCACGGACCGTTCCTGATGGGGCAAACCACCAATGATGATTTCGCTTCGGATGTTGACCAGCAGGACTTGCAGCCCGTGAACATTCCTGTATCTGACGGTGCATGGTCGTTCTCGAATATCCGCAAGGCTAACTACGTGATTGCCAATGTAGGCCGTCTGCCGCTCAGCGACAAGGATATCAACCATTGGATGGGCGTGGCACGGTTCTTCCGTGCATGCTACTACAGCAATCTCGTCTTCACCTTTGGCGATGTGCCTTGGTTCGACAAGGTGCCTGTTGTTAGCGACAGACAGGAGGACCTGGCTTATCTCTATAAGGATCGCGACCCGCGTACGCGAGTTGATTCGCTGATCATGGAGGATTTCCAGTTCGCTATGGACAATGTGCGTGAGAACGATGGCCAGTTGCAGGTCAACCGCTACGTGGTTGCAGGTATGGCTTCGCGTATGATGTTGCGTGAGGGTACGTTCCTCAAGTATCACAATATCGACCAGGATTATGCAGCCAAATGTCTGCAATTCGCCTTCGATGCCGCAAATATGGTTATCGGTTCCGGCAAGTACAGCATTGCTCCGTCGTACAAGGCTCTGTTCGTTTCCGACAACCTTGCCGGTAATCCGGAGATGCTCATGTACCGCCACTACGTTGACGGTGTAATCTCGCACTCCACGCTCAGTTACTCGTTCACCGAGACACAGGCAGGATTGAGCAAGTCGCTGGCTGATGCGTTTGTCAGAGCCGACGGCAAGCCCATATATGTGGCCGACGAGTTCTGGACGCCGCGCACGTCAGAGGAGTTCTTCGCTAACCGTGACCCGCGTCTGACGCAAGTTATACGGCCGAAGTATTACATCAAGGGTACTGACTGCTCACCGTTCAACTACGCGTTGTCCGGCTACAGCTGGTGCAAGTTCATGGACGACAGACGCGCTGCCAATCCTGAACCCACCTGGGCAAGCAACAAGAACGTGATCGATGCTCCCTGTCTGCGCTATGCCGAAGTGCTGCTCAACTATGCAGAGGCTGCTTACGAACTCAAACTGCTTGGTAAGTACAACTTCAGTCAGGCTGACCTCGACAAGTCGATCAATGTCATTCGCGCCCGTGCCGATGTCAATCTGCCGGCATTGCAAGTGGTGGGTGACCAGCCGGCTCTGGGCGGCGTGACCTTCGACGATCCTATGCGCATGCAGATCGAGCAGAACGCCGATGGCGGTATAACCCCGTCTATCCTTTGGGAGATACGTCGCGAACGCCGCGTAGAGCTCTGCCTCGAAGGCTTCCGCCTCAACGACCTCAAGCGCTGGAAGAAACTTGACTACCTGTGGAACGACTGCAATCCCGATATCCGCTACGGCGCATACATCGTGCTTAGCGACTATCCGGGTAAGACCGATGAGGTGGTGATTGAAGGCGATACGGAAGGATTCATCCTGCGTAACACAATGGGACAGCGCAACCGACCGATTGCTCGTAACTACATTTCGCCTATCCCCTCCGGACAGATCAGTCTGTACAAGAGCAAAGGATTTACGCTCACCCAAAACAAGGAATGGGAGTAATCTAACAAACAACTAAATATACCAATCATGAAAAAGTCATTAATGTTATTCACCCTGCTCATTGCTACTGTAGCAATGGTGCTGTCAGGGTGCAAGAGGGAAGAAGAGCCTCAGGGAGGTTTGGAGGCTAAGATCAACTCCATCACTATCGTCAATGCCGGTTTGTCGGGCGGTGATGTGGTGAACGGTGTTGTGGACAATGCTGCTTACACCATAACCTTCGACAACGTGCCTGCCGAAACGAACATTGCCGCTGTCAAGTTCAGCGCCAAGTGCTCCATCGGTGCCAAACTGGAGAAGGATGTGATTGATTTTACTGCAGGTGCCGCTGCCGATGCTTCGGAGCTTAGCGGCGAACTGAAAGTAGTGAACACCGTTACCGACTCTAAAGGCAAAGAGCAGAAGGTAGAGCAGATCTACAAGGTTACCGTCAAACTCAAAGCCGCTGAGGCTGCTCCTGTGCTGGAGAAGATGGTTATCAAGGATGCCAACGGTACAGAGGTTACACTGACTCCGGCCAATATTATCGACGGCATACTCTGTCTGGGTGTTCCTGAGTCGGCTACCGCTGAAGTTGTGTCGGTTACACTGTCACCGGCGCGTGCTACATGGAAGTTCACCACGGCTAACGAAGGTGTCATCTCCGCATCTAACCCAGGAATGTTCGTAATGGAGTTCATGGGCTTGACCACCGAATATACCGTTGTGTTCTCCGCTTCACCTAAGGCCGGTGCTGATTGGAGCAAGGCTGTGGTGCACGACTTCTCGGTTGTTACAGGCAAGCGTTATGTTGACTTTGACGAGGAATTTACCCGTGGCGGTGACTTCGACGGTCAGTACGTTCTGCTGGCTAACCGTACAGCACCGAAGCTCTTCAAGATCGAAGACTTGCTCAACGACAATACCAGCAATCCTATCGCTCTTGACCTGACGGATGTAGCAGGCGGTACGCACGTGGTAAGTGCCGGACGTCTGACACAAGGTCATATCTACCTGTGCAACCTGGCAACCGTTGCCAATGACGTTGAGGGTGGAGCCGGACCGCTGAAGGTTTATCATTACGCTACTCCGACATCGAAACCCGAAGTTGTGCTGGCATGGGATGGTTCGGGACTGGAGAACCCTGATCCTGACCTCTATCCTGATCCGTATATGTACAACGGACGTATCGGTGACAACATGTCTATCTCGCTGGATGAGAGCGGCAACGGTTATGCGTTCTTCTTCAAGCAGGAGGCTGACAACAAGTTCTTCCGCTTCACGGTACGTAACTTCACCGAGTTCAGCGAAGTAACCGAGTTGAGCCTGCCGGCTATTGCCAATTACTACGGCATGATGAACCCAGTAGGTGCAGACCGCTATCTGTTCACTTCGTCGTACATTGCACAGACATGGCTGATGGACAAGGATGCCAACAAGCTGCTGGAGGTTGAGTGGACAAAGACTCCGAACGAGCACAGCTCGGCTCACGCATGCGATCCGCGTGTGATTGAGTTCAACCGTGCACGTTACATCATGCTGATGAATGCACGCCGATTCTTGTGGTGGCCTGTGGAGGGCGTGAATGTTTACGACATCTCCGAGGGTAATGATATCGTCAGCGCACTCGTTAAACTGGAGGAACATCTCGAGTATGACGAGGTGGACAATCCTACCGAGGCCGGCCCGATTGACCCGATCTATTCGTATGACATGGATTCGGAGGTTATCTCATCGGCTTGCGTCAGCCTGTGCAACTGCGCTGTAGTTAACGGCAAACTCGTAATCTTCTGTGCCGCACCGCACGCCGGATTTGCTATTATCGAAGTGCCTGCTGCACAATAAGTGCTACTCCCCGTGCGGCAATAAGCCTGAACAACTTGTTGCCGCCGGGGATAACTGAATACCAACAAGTTAACCTTAAATATTAACCAAATTCTAATCAGTATGAAAAAGATTCTATCTTTTTGCATTGCGGTGCTTTGTGCATGTGCAATGATGAGCGCGGCCGAGGTTAATCTCGGTCCAGGTAGCAAGGTGTTGTATGACGCTGTTGCTGCTGCTTCTGCAGGGGATGTTCTCATCCTTGCTGACGGCGTTTACGAGGAACCGGAAGTGGTGGAACTGAACAAGAACCTCACCATCAAGGCTGCTGACGGCGCTAAGCCTGTTGTTGCTCAACAGTACTACATGAAGCTCTTGAGCGGTGCACAAGTAACGTTCATCGGCATTAAGTTCGATGGTGGCTTGTACAAGGATGGTCAAGGTGCCAACGACCACTGCATCCGTCCATACGACGACAGTGCCAACAAGACCTTGACGCTCATCAACTGCGAGTTCTGCAATTGGAAGAGCTACATTCTCTATCCGCAGCGTGCTAACCGTTGCATGCAGACGATGACACTGCAAGGCTGCTATTTCCATGACAACCAGAGAGGTGCCATCTATGTTGAGACCGGCAGTAGCGATCCTTGCCCGCTGGCTGAACTGAATGTCGAGAACACTACGTTCTACGGCACACCGACTTACAAGCCTATCGACCTCAAGAATGGTGGCACGGCTGTTGCTGACGCCAAACTGCGTATTGACCACTGCACGTTCTACAACTGCGGTCCTGTTCGCTCCGAGCAATCAACTGATGTGGTTATTGCCAACAGTATTTTTGCTGCACCTGAGGCTACCTATGCTGCCTCAGTTTGCTACGGTGGCGAGATCAAGAACTGCCTCGTTTACAATGTGAATGCTCATCATGAGGGTCCGACCGTTACCGGCGAGATTGCAGCTGACCCGAAGTTCGAGGACGCTGCAAATGGCAGTTTCTATCTGGCAGAAGATTCGCCTGCTCGCAATGCCGGCACCGACAGCAAGACTCTGGGTGACCAGCGCTGGTGGGAGAAACCGAAAATGACGGCTCCGGACGCTGCTCCGGTTGCTCCGGAATGGCCTGCTAACCAAGTAAAGGCTGTGTACTCCGCAACGTACAATGCCGACTGCGGTTTTGGCGAGTGGGGTAGCGGTACTGTTTATGCACAGGATACCTATGGAAAGAAGTACACCACTACAGCTCTGGGATACTTCGGTCTGTTGTTTGAGGGCGACAATAGCCTGAACTGCGCGAAGATGGAGAAACTCCACCTCGACGTTTGGGTTGCTGCCGATGCTTCCATCCGCGTTGTGCCTATTCATGGCGGTGCTGAGGTTGGCGTTACCAAAGAACTGGTTGGCCAGCAGTGGAACAGCATTGAGATTGCTATGTCCGAATTTGAAGGCGTTACCAACTGGAGCAATGTTTACCAGATCAAGATTGACCATGCTCCGGAGTTAACATTCTGGGTTAACAACGTATATTTCTATACCACTCAGGTTCCTGAGGTTGACACCGAGGCTCCGTCGGAGTTTACCGCAGTTGCCGGTGATGCTTCGTACTTCAGCGCAGCCATCAAGGCCAAAGCTAAAGATGCATCGGAGGCTGTTATGTTTGATGTTATCAACGGTGAGCTTATCGTTGCTACAGCCAAGGCCGGTTCGGAGGTTGAGACTGTTATCCAGGTTAAGAACCTGACTCCTAACACCGAGTACAACTTCTCGGTTATTGCTAAGGATGAAACGGGCAACAGTGCTGATCCTATCGCTGTTTCCACCAAGACTCTGGAAGCTCCGGCAGCTGCCGAGACTCCGGAATTTGAACCTGAAAAGGTTAAATCGATCTACAGCGACGTATATACTACCGCTACCGCTATCGGCACACTGAATGCCGGTTGGTGGGAGCCGTCCGAGATGTCGGAAGGTTATCTGGCTGAGGGCAACAAGGCGCTGTTCTATGCTCCGAAGGCTACCGGTATGTTCGGTTGGGAGTTTGCTGATGCTGATATGACCGGATTCCCCTATCTGCACGTAAGCATCTATCCGATTGCTGACGGCTCGATCAAGATCTATCCGGTTGTTAAGGAAGGTGCTGGCGACTACAACAAGGTTGTGAATGTCAAAGGCGGTGAGTGGAACGAACTGGTTCTGGATTACACCGGTTTGGATCTGTCCAAGGTTTATCAGATTGGCTGGATTGATTACTATAAACTCAACGGATTCTTTGTTGACAATGTTTATTTCTCCGCTACCGCCAAGCCTATCAAGCCGCAACCTAACGTATTTGCTTCCGGCCTGAAGGGCGTTGCCAGCGAGGATGGTGCAACAATGGCCATCAGCTATCTGCTCAACGCCGATGCTACGGCTCTGGAGGTTGAGTTCTTCGATGCTGATCAGGAGATTGTAGCTCTGGTTAAGATTGATGATCCTGCTCTGCTGACACTTGGTGAGCACCAGACAACCATCGAGATCCCTGTTGATGACCTCGAGGAAGGTACATTCTCATGGGCTATGCATGCGTATGGCGAGGCTACTGAGTTCAAGAACCTGCTGCCTGTAGGTGATCCGCGTTACTCGTTCTATTTGCCGCAGGATGTTGTTGTTGACAACTCATATGAGTCGGAGTACTTCGGCCATATCTATGTCAGCATGCCGTGGGAAGGTGAGTCAGATGGCGGTACGGCTACAACACAGGCTCAGAAACGCGGTCTGTATTGCTTCGACCCGACGATGCAAACCGTTAACGGCAAAGATTCTGCTCTTGTAGGCTTTGACGGCGGACTGGGTGGTGAGATCCACTCACGTAACGGAATGAAGCGTATGGCTGTTGATGAGCAAGGCTTCGTATATGTTGCTTCGCGCGACGCTGCTACCAAGGGTATCTACCGTGCCGATCCGGCTGACATGACCAAGCCGTTTGAGACTGTTCTGGCTGCAGCTGCTCCGGTTGATGCTATCGAGATCGTTGGTAGCAAACTGTATACCATCGAGGATATTGGTGGCGAATCGGGCGGACAGATCAACACCTATGATCTGAGTGCTATACCTGTTGGCTCACCCAGCAAGACTTGGATTGCAGGCGAACTTAGTCTGGCTAATGCTGACGAGTCGCTCCGCTCCGACAAACGTGGCGGATTCTGGGTTGTTCAGCACCGCTATGCTATCGACGCTTATCCTGCACTTACTCACTTGACCAGCAAGGGTGTTCGTGACTTCTGGATTGACAAGGACAACAATGCCGAACTGCTCTCCAGCAGCAACGGTAACCTCACATATCGTGGTACGATGGGCGTTAACATGACCGGTAACATCATTGCTATCAGCTCCAACAAGCAAGCCATTGTATTTGCTGTTGATTGGGACGAGAATGGTGTTCCTTCGCTCACCAAGATGTGCGAGACGCCAGTTATCGGTTCGAACATCGACGGTATAGCATTCGACGCTGCCGACAATATGTATGTAGCTTCTGCTTCGGTTGAGCAGTTCCATATGTATCCGCTGGCTAAGGAGGAAGGTGCTAACCAGTGCCGTGTATTCGCTCCGTCGAAGTACAATGTTGTTGTTGAAAAGCAGGAGATTGCTGTGGAGAATGTCAATAGCGATATTGCTCCATCCAAGGTTATCCGCAACGGTCAAGTGCTGATCATCCGCAACGGCGTTGAGTACAATGTTCTCGGCGCAGAGATGAAATAAGCGACAAGACAAGCGGTCGATAAGACCTAATACTGAGACAATCAGGGCTTTATGGCCCTGATTGTTATTTTTGTGGGGTACATAAAGAAGCCCGTGAGTACTGTGATTGTACGTAATGATATTTGTGTAGTCAGTACATTCACCTACTAATCACCTACTAATCATCTACTAATTACCTACTAATCACCTATTATAATCTCGGGAAAAGTAGGGGTGGGTTATGGGTTATGGGTTATGGGGGATGGGTTATGGGTTATGGGTTACGGGTTATGGGTTACGGGTTATGGGGGACGGGTTATGGGTTACGGGTTGTGGGTTATGGGTTATGGGTTATGGGTTACGGGTTATGGGTTACGGGTTATGGGTTACGGGTTGTGGGTTACGGGTTATGGGTTATGGGGGACGGGTTATGGGTTATGGGTTATGGGTTACGGGTTATGGGTTATGGGTTATGGGTTATGGGGTACGGGTTGTGGGTTACGGGTTATGGGTTATGGGGGATGGGACATTTTTTTTTGTAAATAAGGGCAAATATTATGCATTTTTGTTCAAAAAACAGAATAATGACATTTTCTTTGCAATTTATTTGCAAATGTCAAAATATTTTTGTATCTTTGCGGCGTGAAATATGCGAAATTACTAAATTTAGTATATTAACCAATTCTTTATTAACTAAAAACCATTAAATCATGAAGAAACTATTTTCTCTTCTCGCTGCTGTGCTGTTTGCCGGCAGTATGATGGCCGCTGAGGTTGAAATTGCAAACGCAACCTTTAACGGGAAAAATGCGACTTACACGACTGGCTGGACGACTACCGGTACCGGAGTTGGTCGTACAGACTGTGTAATTATCGGAAAAGATGAAAACATCACTTCTCCGTCTATTGACTTATCTGCCTATAAGTCAATCTCGATTACTTTTAAGGCTCGTCGATATGGTTCTTTGAGCGGAAGTAAGGCTACTATTAGCGTGGCTTATGGTGGTGCAGAACTCGGAACTATAGACGTTACATCAAGTTCTGTAGGTGACGTTTCTGGTAGCATCGATTACAATGTACCTGACGGACTTGCTGCAAGTTCATTCGTGTTTACATGTACAAACGCTACTAGTCCTGGTTCTACTCATGGAGCAGGTATTGGCGCAATCACAATTACAGGTAACACTGGTGGCGAGTCGGTTGCTGCTAACTACTGCCAGACAGAGATTGGTCACTTCGCAGCTGAGAATGCTGACCCGAACTCGTTTGTGCTCCTCTCTATCGGCTCGAAGGGTGGAAAGACCATCGTTCGCATCGACCAGGATGCAGCCAAGAACACCCAGATGTTCGACTATCTGCAGGTTACCGGTTTGACACAAACTGGCGAGGATGTTGCTGAAGGTGGCGTAGCCGCTATGGCTGTTGAGTTTGATACTCCTGCTCTTACCAATGACTCGATGACTCTGGAGATCCTTTGGTCAACCGTTAACTGGCCGGGTCGCTGGATGGTTCAGAACCTCCGCGTAGCTGTTGCTGACTGCCAATATGCTACTATCCCTGTTACTCCTATCACTTGCGCTGAGGTTTATAGCAAGGCTAAAGACGATAAGGTTGCTCTGAACGACGTTACTGTTACCTATGCAAACGGTAAGAACGTATATGTAAAGGATGAAACCGGTTCGATGTTGCTCTATCTGACCGCAAGCACAACTTGGAAAGCCGGTGACAAACTGTCGGGCATTGAAGGTACACTGGATATCTACAAAAACTTGTATGAGGTTAAGATGACTGCTGAGCAAGTTACTGCAGTAACTGCTACTGCCGGTGAGGCTCCTGCTCCTGTTGAACTTGCAGTTGCTCCTGTGGCTGCTGATATGAACAAGTATATCATCGTGAAGAATGTCAGCGTAGCTGCCGGCGAGTTCACAACATCGTCAGCTACCAATCTTGACCTGACCATCGGTGATGCGACCGTTGTTCTGCGCAACAACTTCAAACTTGCGCAGACCTTCGCAGCTGACAAACTTTATGACGTGACTGCTGTAGTAGCAGTATACAACGATGCTGTACAACTCTACTTCATCTCTGCTGAGGAGAAAGCTGATCCGCGTTTGAAGGGTGCTTACAAAGTTGGTGGTGAGACTCCTGACTTTGCTAAACTCTCTGATGCTATCGCTGCAATCGAGGCTAACGGCATGTCCGGCGATGTAGATCTCCTTATCTGCGCTGACCTTGCTGAGAATGTGAACATAGGTGTTACCAACAATTCTGAATATACTCTGACTATCCGTCCGGACAAAGCAGAGAAACGTACCATCACCTATGGTGACCAAGCTGATAATGACGGTCCTTCAGGACACATCCTGGTAGGTGCATTGATGGCAAAAGACTTCAACACCACTCTTGCTACCAAGAATGTTTGGTTCGACGGCTCTGTAGATGGCGAAGGCCAGTATCTTGAGATCCGCGCAGGTGCTGTTGGCGGACGTACTATTGTATTCTACGGTGATGTTACCAACTCTGGTATCAAGAACTGCCGTATCATCAATCCGCGTGCAACCGGTACTAACTATGCTGTAGAAATCCGTACAGAGAAGAGTACTGACAAACGTCCTGTTGGAATAATTATTGAGAACAACTACATCGAGGACAATGGTTCGGCTAATACGCAGGCTATCCAATTCAACGGCTCGCAGTCTGCTACAGCTGATGGCAAACCGAAAGATGTTGTATTACGTAACAATGAGATCGTAGCTAATCTGCGCGGTATCTTCTTCAACGGCGCTGAGAACGCTGTTATTGAGGGTAATACCTTCCGTCTGGCTAAGGCATCTGCCGGATTCCTTGCTCACGGTATCATGGGTAATGTACAGAAGGGTACTATCATCGTTCGCGGTAACAAGTTCCTTGAACTCGGCACTATGAATGTTTCGGCTGGTGAGTATGGTATTTGCGGTATCACCGCTTCCGGTAATGCTGACGTTTGGGTAATCGAGAACAACGTGTTCGCAGGTCTTGACGCCAAGGCAGACGTGGCCGGCAAGATTGTAACGCTTCGTTATGTTCGCTGCGGTGACTCCTGCGTAGTTCGCAACAACACGTTCTATCTGCCCGTTCAGACCTACAAGCCCGCTACCGAACTTGTAGCAGCACAAGCCGTTACCTGCTTGTGGCTCGCCGGTACAAAGTTGTATATTGCCGAGAACAACCTCCTCGTTTCTGAAGAGACTGAGGTTAACAACTCGCTCATCCGCGGTGCTTTGAACGAGAATGTTAAGAACAACGTATTCTTCCACAAGGGCGGTAATGCTGCCGTTCTCGCCGGTGCTGTAGTTGCCAAGACTTGGGAAGAGTTCGCCGCTCTCGAAGGTACAGCCGGTTCGAAGTGGACTGAGCCTAAGTTCGTTGACGCTGCTAACGGCGACTTCGCTATTGCAGAGTACAATGAGGGCTTGCTTATCCCGCGTCTTGAGAGCGTACTGAAGGATATTGATGGCAAGGATCGTGCTGAGCAGACTTGTGCCGGTGCATACGAAGGCCCGGAGAATAGTCAGGGTACAGGTCTTGACGCTATCGAAACCGAAGGCGCACAGAAGCTCATCCGCAACGGTGAAGTTCTGATCATCCGCAACGGTAAGACCTACAACATGATGGGTCAGATTGTTAAGTAAATCAGTTGTGTCCCGAGGGCGCGGGTTTTCCCGCGCCCTGCGGAACGCAATAATTCAAAGCGTTAGCCGCCGTTTATGGTTGCGCTGACGCGCGGGGCATTAGCTCATCTGGTAGAGCGTAACGTTCGCAATGTTAAGGTAAGGGGTTCGAGTCCCCTATGCTCCACAACACCAGTCTGGTCTATCGCCAGACTTGTGGGAGCATACGAGTGGCCTCGCCCCCCGGTTCTTATCTCCGGCAGTGCCTCCGAACGATTATTGCAGCGGCAATTTTCGAGTCCCCTATGCTCCACAACACCAGTCCGGTCTATCGCCAGACTAGTGGGAGCATGTGAGTGGCCTCGCACCCCGGTTCTTATCTCCGGCTGCGCCTCCGAACGATTATTGCAGCGGCAATTTTCGAGTCCCCTATGCTCCACAACACAAGTCCGGTCTATCGCCAGACTTGTGGGAGCATATGAGTGGCCTCGCACCCCGGTTCCTATCTCCGGCTGTGCCTCCGAACGATTATTGCAGCGGCAATTTTCGAGTCCCCTATGCTCCACAACACAAGTCCGGTCTAGCTTATTGTCTATTTTATTCATGTAACTCGTGAACTGATACATTCGAAGATATGAAAAACCACTCGTCAATCCTCTTAGCCTTGCCGCTGCTGTTGGCAGGCTGCGGTGTGACACGTATTGTTACCGTTGCACCCGAACCAGTAGTTGTCGCTCCGGCTCCCGCAACATCCGTTGTAGTGGCGCAAGCCCAACCTGTTACCTACCAAACACCTGTCAGCACAACCGTCACGTACCCGCGCACGCACACTACGCGTACAACTACTATAGAGGTTACGCCCATGACGCAGGATATAAGTCTGTATCTCGACCTGCAGGCTGTGGCTGCTGCTTTTGCCCAGGCAGCTACCGTTGAGGAGTTTGAGACAATATTGAACTCCAATGCTTATATCATTTCCAACCTCGACCTCAACCACGACGGATTTATCGACTATCTGCGTGTGCTTGAGACTCTTGAAGGGCGTAACCATGTGCTGCTTCTCCAAGCCGTGCTGGCAGCCAATGTCTATCAGGACGTAGCCACACTTGTTGTCGAGATGGGATATGCAACACCGTACGTACAGATCATCGGTGCACCGTATATCTATGGTGCTAACTATATCATCGAGCCGGTGTTCTACAGACGTCCGCCGTTGTTCGACCGCTTTGGCCGTCCTACATATGCTTACTGGCGCTCACCGTACTATTGGGATCATTTCCCCCATCACTACGGTCATCATCCCCCGTACCACCTCGGTCACTATCAGGCTTACGTAAGTACCTATCTGCAGAACCACCACTACTGCCATCAGGTACATTATGTCGATCACTATCACTACTCGCATTATCAGGATGTATGCCGTCCCGTATCGCGCAACGATTATGAGCAGCAGTATCCCGAGCAGTCGTTCTCACGTCGTACAACGGCTACGTATGTGCCACAAGGCAGTACTACCGCTACCCGCGTAACCAATGCCCACCAGCTCCAGAAAGCTGTTGAACAGTCGGGTGCTTCGCGTACTACCACCAGCACGCGTTCGACATCAACGCAGAGCGCTACTTCTACCCGCCAGACCCAACCGCAGGCTGGCTCAGGCTCGCGTACAACGGAGTCAACACGTACTACTTCTACTTCCGGCACATCAACCCAACGCGTACAGCCTACTGCGACTCAGAAGCAGACCGCTACCACTTCACGTACTACTGCCACCACGCAGAAGGCTGAACCGGCTGCAAGCAGCACACGTACATCCTCGGCTACGCAGACCACAAAGTCAACTGCTACGCAGTCGTCGAGAACATCTGCTGCTACATCCACTACTACGCAGAAGTCACAGCCTGCAACCTCTACACGCGCAAGCAGTACGACCACTACACGTGTACGCAATTCCGGTACAACCAGTACCAAACGTACGCAGGCTTCATCTGCCGCGCGCACAAACAATACCAGTACCCGCTCAACGGGCACCAGTACCGGCACAAGCACGCGCAGCAGCAGTTCAAGCAGCTCGAGCCGTTCGGGCTCGACCGGAACAAGCACACGTACATCCGGTAGCTCTTCGACTTCAACACGTCGATAAGTGTCTGTCAGCAACGCGTTATATCGTGCCCGGAGTTTTGCCCGTCATCAGCTGACGGCATGGCATACCGGAGGCGAAGGCATACACTCTCCCACGTTGTTCTACGTGGTGAGGATGGTTGTGTATGACGATAACGCGTATTATGCCTTTCCGCGCATCGAGCAACAGCGGACAGCGCTGTTGCGAAGCACGGATATGGTACAGCAGGTGGATTACGGCACAGGAGCGGAAAGCCAGCGGTCGGGCACACCTATCGCTACGCTGCGTCGAGTGGCAGATATAGCGCGTACGCACCTTGAGTCGCCGAAGATAGCGCAGCTGCTCTTCAGACTCGTTAACTATCTTGGCTCTACGTTGCAGAAACCGTTGACCATCGTTGAACTGGGCACATCGCTCGGAATAACTACAGCTTACCTGGCTTCGCCCGCACAAGCCAACATCGTGCAAACATACGAGGGCGCGCAAGAAGTGCTGGACGTGGCTAAGCATGTATGGCGCGAATTAGGGCTGACGAATATTGAACCGGTAATCGGGAATATCAACGATACATTGCCTGCGCATTGCCCCAAGCATGTAGATCTGGCATATGTCGATGCCAATCATACGTATGAGGCTACATTGCGGTACTTCAATCAATTGCTGCCCGCTGTAGGAGAAAAGAGTATAGTCGTGGTGGACGATATTCATCACTCGCAGGAAATGGAGCGCGCATGGCGGGCTATACAGGCAGAGCCGCAAGTGACAAGCACTGTAGATTGTTATCATGCAGGGTTGGTGTTCTTCAATCCGCATTATATCCGCAAGCACTTCCGCATCCGGATATAGATTGCTCAATCGAGGTTAGGTTAAGATTTTAACATTCAACTATCAGTAACCATGATATATACTAAGACCGGAGACAACGGCACTACCTCGCTGGCTAATGGCGACCGTGTGCCCAAGTCCGACCAACGGATTGAGGCCTATGGTACGGCCGACGAACTGAACTCGTACTTCGGCTGGCTGAACGCCTTGCTCGCGCAGATAGGCGAACAACTGCCACCCGAAGAGCCGTTGAGCGATGTATCGGTACATATACAGCAGATCGGCATCGTGCAGAACAAGTTGTTCAACCTGGGAGCCTACCTGTCGTGCGCACCGGGCGAATGGCTCACCGCTGCTGATGTCACGGATATCGAGCACTGGATTGATGCCATACAGGTCGAACTGCCGCCGCAACACGCTTTTATCCTGCCTGCGGGTAGTGAGGCTATAGCCGCCACACACATCTGTCGGACTGTAACGCGAAGGCTTGAACGGCTCATGGTACGCTTGGCAGACGAAAACGACCGGAATGAGGATCTGAAGATTGCTATCCGCTGGGTAAACAGGTTATCGGATTATTGTTTCGTTTTAGCCCGTAAATGTGCCATTTTGCAAAAAAAATCACCTGTTGAGTGGAAAAAATGAAAAAAAATCGAAAAAAACTTGCACAATTCGATAATTTTTTGTATCTTTGCGCGAAATTTTGGTATCATGCGCCGCAAGCGCACTTCTTTGCGTATGATACTATGTGGTAAATAACACTGCGACTATGTATTGGAATCTGGAATTGGCATCGAAGTTGGAAGATGCTCCATGGCCCGCTACAAGGGATGAGTTGCTGGATTATGCCCAGCGCACAGGCGCGCCTATGGAAGTGATTGAGAACCTCAACGAGATTGAGGACGACGAAGAAGAGTTCGAGTCGATTGAAGACCTGTGGCCGGATTTCCCGACCAAGGATGACTTCTTTTTTGACGAAGAGGAGTATTAATCCTTGCGGATACTATACCGCAAAATGTGTGTTGGCGTGAGCGTGAAGCGAATTGTTCTGCTGTTGGGGGTTGTTGTGTGTGGCTCGTTGGTTGTCCGCGCGCAGTTTGACCCGCAAATAGGACAATACATGTATCTGCCGACAGCCTACAACCCTGCGGCGGCAGGAGAGGACGACTTGATGAAGGTGGCGGGATTGCACCGCATGCAGTTCACCGGGATAAAGAATGCACCGATGACTACATACTTCTCCTTCAGTTCGCCGTTCGTGATAGGCAAAACAAAACATGCTGCAGGAGTACGGTTCCTGAACGACAGGTTCGGTCTGTTCTCCAACCAGTCGCTGCACGCGCAATACGCGTACAGGCAGCGCATAGGCAAAGGCACACTTGCCATAGGTGCGGATCTGGGATTCGTGAATATCAGTTTCGCCAACGACAGTGTTAACCTCAGCCAACTCAATGCCGACTACTTCACGCAGTCGGATCCGGCGCTGCCGACAGGGCAGGGAGGCAATGGCATGACCTTTGACTTGGGAGCAGGTATTTGGTACTCGGCACCGACATGGTGGGTAGGATTGAGCATGAGTCACCTCACGTTTCCGACGCTGCACTGGAGCGATGAGTCCGACTATCACCTGAAAGGGACAATGTATATCGTCGGCGGATATAACTGGCGGTTGAGAAACAAAGATTGGGTGCTCAAGCCATCTGCACTGGTGATGACGGACTTCAGCAGTTGGGATGTGAACATAGCCATGATGGCCGAACTCAAAGAGAAGTACCGCTTCGGACTGAGTTACCGCATACTCGGCAATGTAGGATTGATATTGGGTATAGATATCATCTCAGGACTGCAGTTAGGTTACACCTACGAGTTGCCGACATCCAAACTGATATACGAGAGCTACGGCTCGCATGAGATATACTTGGCGTACGGATTTGACATTCTCAAGCCCAAACGCACCAACCGATACAAGAGCGTAAGGTACTTGTAAAAGCTGTTAACAGATTCAGCCAAATTTGCTGAAACAAAATACGAAACTACATAACATTAATTGATGGATAGGAAACTTAAAACACTTCTGCCGGTTCTGGCGCTGACGATAGCGTTGGTAGGCTGCAACAAGCCTGCCGGTGAATTGGTAGGTTCCGGTAAAGCAAAGAAATTCTCGGAGGCAGATCCGTTCGGTATGCTTCTTATCCGTAAGGGTAGCTTCATGAAGGGCGAGAATACCCAGTCTAACCTGTTTACCTTGCCCGACAACAAGGTTATGTCAACAGTAGATGCATTCTGGATGGATGAAACGGAGATCACCAACAATGAGTACAAACAGTTCGTACTGTGGGTACGTGACTCGATAGCCATGACATTGCTCGTGCGTTGGGAGGATTATGTTGACCGTGATGCATTCATGAAGGTTGTGGAGGTTCTCAAGCCTGCCGAAGGCGGCGAAGGATGGGAACTGCTGCCTGACACCGTTCTGAACTGGACTGCTACGAACAAGATCCCTTGGAACAAGTACATGACCGATGAGGAGGTACGCAATGCGCTCCATCCGTTGTTCTATTCTGACAACACGTTCAATACCAACCGTATGCACTACCACTATTCGTGGAAGAACTACGATCAGGCTAAGTTGCAACAGAATAAGTTCGATGTGGCCAAAGGCAAGTACCCTGACAATGCAACCGCTCGTGTTGACTCGTTCTGGGTTGATGAGACCGGTGGTATTCACGACACTACGCTCGTGCGCAAACTCGTTGAGCCGAAAGACCTTTACACCGAGTGCATCATCAATATCTATCCCGATACGATGGTTTGGATTCGTGACTTCCAGCAGGCTTACAACGACCCGAAGATGCTCAAGTACTTCTCGCACGAGGGCTACGCCAACTATCCTGTAGTAGGCGTAACATGGGAGCAGGCACATGCTTTCTGCAACTGGCGTTCGAAGATTATGCAGGACAATGCAGGTCTTGACGCTCAGGTTTATCGTTTGCCGACAGAAGCTGAGTGGGAGTATGCCGCCCGTGGCGGCCGCAAGATGGCTACTTATCCTTGGGGCGGTAACTACGTTCGCGACTACAAAGGTTGCTTCCTGGCTAACTTCAAGCCTTACCATGGTGCTTACAATGATGATACGGGCAACGCTCCTATGGCTGTAGCTTCGTACCGTCCGAACGACTTCGGCCTGTTCGACATGGCAGGTAACGTTTCCGAGTGGACGCTCGAGTCATTCTCGCCGACGCTGAACAGCATCATTCACGACTACAACCCTAACCACGCGTATATGGCTCGCAAGGATGACCCCGACCAGCTGAAACGTAAGGTAATCAAGGGTGGTAGTTGGAAAGATGTGAAGGACTATCTCCAGTGCGGTGCGCGCGACTATGAGTATCAGTACGAGAGCCGTCCGTACATCGGCTTCCGCTGCGTACGTTCGTACATCGGCGAATAATTCAATCGTAAATATAGTTAACTCAAAGTTATATCATTTAAAAATCAAAAAAAATGGCTAACAAAGAAAAAAAAGGTGGATTCTTGGCATGGTATGAATCGTACCAAGGTAAACGTGTTACTGGTATCGTCTACTCAGTAGGTGCTGCCGTCGTAATTGTGGGTGCATTGTTCAAGATTCTGCACTGGCCTGGTGCATCAGTCGTGCTTATGGTAGGTATGTTCACCGAGGCATTCCTTTTCACAATCGGTGTGCTGGATGCTCCTCACCCCGAATTCCACTGGGAGCAAGTGTTCCCACAGCTCGTATCGCTGGAGAGCGGTTGCGAACCTACTTTGTATGAGGAGATTTCCAAGAAAGAAAAACCGACCCTGCTGGGTGCTAATGGTCCCGCTGCAGCTGCAGTTGCTGGTGCAGGCGCAGGTATACCCGCCGGTACACTTTCTGATAAGGATCAGGCAAGTCTGAGTGAAGGAATTCAGAAGTTAGCCAAGACAGCTGCTCAACTCAATGACCTTGGCAAGGTTGCTGAAGGAACAGCCAAACTCGGCGAGAAGATGGATGTCGCAGGCGCTGCTATGGAGAAATTCGCTGCTTCGGCTACGAATATGTCCGGACAGACTGAGGCTTACGAGAAGGGACTCAACGCTGTTAATGCTAACCTCAACAACCTGAACGCTGTATATGAGCTCCAACTCAAGAACGTACAGGCTCAAGCTGAGGCTCTCAAGCTCCAGGCTGACAAGACCAACGCCGCTACTGCTCAGGTAGAACTGATGGCTGAGGATATGAAGAAGGCTGCTGCCGCTACATCTGCTGCTGTTAAGAACAGCGAGGCATTTGAGGCCGCTTCGAAACAACTCGCAGCTCAGGTAGCTGATCTCAACAAGGTTTATGGAAATATGCTCAATGCACTTGCGTAAGCAATCCATTTCCGAGGTAACAATAGAATTATGAACTAATCTTTAGCGGGAGAATCCAAGACAATACTCGAGAGTATGTAGGGATTAAACGCAAAGATATAAATCCAGAAATTCAGAAATGGGTGGAGCAAAAAACTGTCCGGAAACCCCGAGACAAAAAATGATTGGTATGATGTACCTCGTGCTTACCGCCATGTTGGCGTTGAACGTAAGTACGAACGTGCTTGATGCCTTTGCCAAGGTGGATGCCAGTTTGCACGTCACACTGGATAACACCGCAGAGCAGAACGCTATGCAGTACCGTCGTTTCGAGCGCGCCTACAAGGAGAACCCTGCAAAGGTAGGAGCCTTGTATATGCAGGCCGACTCGTTGCGTAAAGCTTCCGACGATCTGTATAACTATATTCAGAACTTCAAAGTTGAGGTAACCAAACTTGTGGATGGCGAAGAGCAGTACGACTCGCTGGCTCGCAAGATCATCAATACCTCTGACTTCGATCACCCGGGTACTTATGCTCTCGTTTTGACAGACCCCGAGACGGGTCTGCCTAACGGCGAGGTGCTGCGTCACAAGATTGAGGAATATCGTGAACTGCTGATGGATGTACAACATTACTCCGAGCGTGCACGTAACGGTAAGCCCGGTCAAATCATCCGCGGTATCTTCAGTACAGAGAAGGGTGTGAACAACGATGGCGACTCTATTCCTTGGGAGGCTTCTATCTTCGACGGTATGCCGGCAGGTGCCTGCTTGGCTATCCTTACCAAGTACCAGAACGATATCCGTTCGTATGAGAACCGTACATTGTCACGTCTGTATCAACGTATTACCGCTAACGACTTTACCGCAAACGATATACGCGCGTACGTTATTCCTAAGAGTTCGTATGTAATCCGTGGCGACCAGTACGAAGCACAGATCATTTTGGCTGCGACCGACTCGACTGCACGTCCTGACTATTTCGTCAATGGTGTTGAACTGGGCGAGGATGGTATATATCGTTGCACAGCCAGCGGTTCCGGTTTACAATCCTATAACGGTATTGTTCGTTACAAGCAAGGTCGTGATACCATCAGCATGCCGTTCTCGGCAGAGTTTACTGTTGGTGAACCCTCTGCATCTGTCATGAACGAAGACCTGAACATCATCTATCAGGATTATGACAACCGCTACGTCGTATCGGCTCCCGGTGTGACCGATAACCAGTTGAAAGTTAATGTTTCAGGTGCCAGCGTACGTCGTCAGGGCAAGTTCTATATCTTGCGTCCGAATGCAGGAGCAAAAACCGTACGTATAGTTGTACAAGCAGACATGGGCGGACGTATGACCACCATGGGCGAAAGGAACTTCAAAGTACAGAAACTGCCTCAGCCGTCACCGTACTTCGTTGACAACGGCAAGCAGGTTAACTCCAGTGCTACTCCGCGTAAGAGCTTGAACAAGAACACTGTTCTGGAAATCGGTTACGGCGAAGACGGTCTGCTCGAAGTACCGTTCGAAATTACAAGCTTTGATACGTATATCCTGCGTAAGACAGGCAAATCGAGTGGCAACAAGTTCTCAGCAGCACAACTCAAACTTATCGGCCAGCTGAAGAGTGGTGATATGGTGCTCGTTCAGAACATCAAGTACCGCACAAAAGGCGGTTCGGAGACGCTGTATCAAGGTAACTTGGCGCTCATATTAAAGTAAAAACATCTTATGAAGAGAACACTTTTAATCATCGTATTGGTGTGTGCTGCGCTTGGTATGCAGGCGCAACACCGCGTCAATTCGTTCTTCAACGAGTTGGGTACAGTACGAATCGAAACGCAGGAGTTGGATGAGAATGCAGATACGATTGCTACGATCTTCCACCGGACAGACGATATAGTTTGGTCGCGTGTGATCTATCATATCATCGATATGCGTTACAAACAGAACTTCCAGCTCTATTTCCCTACTAACCCTGATGATCCGAAGTATTGGAGTATGTTCCGACTGATTATGGATGCAGTGGTCAACGGACGAACAACATTGGATGGCCAGCAGGAGTACCTGACATTGTACAGTGCCAACCCGCGTGGTATCAAACCGTTGTTCCTCGACTCGATGATCATACCTCGTAACAAGGAAATGCAAACGACCTTTGCAGTACGTCCGATGAGTGAGATTATCGATACCGATGACCGTGATGAGTATATCGTAACGTACGATGACTCTATCAACCATCGCTTGGACATCAATACCTACGGTTACTCCAACTACGTGCGTAACCAGATCAAGTATCTGACGATGGAGATTGTGTTCTTCGACAAGCATACATCGCGTTTCTATCAGAAGATTATGGCCATTGCTCCGTTGCAGTCGGCTATGTCGTCGCAGCGTGACCCGTATGAGAACCTTGTCGAGCAGGTACGATTCTGGATATTGTTCGACCAGTTGCGCCCGTTCCTGGCACGTAAGTACATGATTCCATTGAACAACAGTAGTAAGCGTGTAACGTTCGACAACTTCTTTGCCGAGCATCTGTACACATCTTATATCATAGGTGACGACAATATGTATGACCGAATGATTGTTCAAGGTCAGGAAGTACTGACAGAGGATTTTGTTCATCGTGACCAAGAGCGTATCTCGAACGAACTGCTGAATACAGAATTGGATCTGTGGGAATACTAATCCATTGGCAAACAGAGCAGGTGACAAGCCTGCTCATTTGCGTTTTGTAGGTAATACAGCCGGCAGAAGCTTTCTGCAGGTTTGATGATTGGGCATCTTTTGTACAGGTGCTTGTAGATTATGCAAAAGAAGAGAAGATTTTGGAATATGTACGTCACCACCTCGGTCAGCATTACCTTGGTGCTGTTTTTGGTGGGGTTGGTGGCTATGGTTACGCTGTCTGCTCATCGTATGATAGAGCAAGTCAGGCATAACGTGACTCTGACGGTTGTCCTGTCTGAGGACGCTGATTCAGCGCAGGTGGAGCGTTGTGGTGTCGTATTGCGCTCTGCGCCATATTGCCATGAATGCCGCTACATATCCAAGCAGGATGCATTGGCGGAGCACATTCGCTCGTTGGGAGACGATCCCTCGCAGTTCCTTGGGTATAATCCTTTGCTCGCATCGTACGAGATCAACCTGAAGTCTGCTTATGCCAACCCCGACAGTATAGCTGTGGTGGAAAGGCAGGTGTCACGTTTCCCGTATGTCAAGCAAGTGATGTATCAGAGGGATCTGGTTGAATTGTTGGAACACAATGTCAGCCAGGTAACTTTAGTTCTCATAGGTCTTGCAGCGATGTTGCTACTGATTGCGTATGTGCTGATCATCAATACAATACGTCTGCATGTGTATAGCCATCGGTTCTTGATCAATACGATGCGTCTGGTAGGTGCTACGCCGTGGGTAATCAAACGCCCGTTCGTGGCCCGTAGCCTGCGTATGGGCTTGTGGTCTGCACTGATGGCTATGGCATTGTTGGCCGGATTGTTCTACTACGTGCAATATTCGATGCATATAGTACTTATGCCTATCACTTGGCAGAACGTGGCTATCATAGCAGGTATCGTGCTTGTTACCGGTGAAGTGTTGACCCTGATCGGTTCGCTGATTGCCGTAAACAGGTATATCCGTATGGATACAGAACGCATGTATGCCATTTAGGCTGCCCGATTAAGTAAAATCTGTCGGGTAGAGAAGAATAACGAACAAATTGTTTTCGATAAGAGCAATGAAACAACTACCGAAATTCAACTCCATATTGATTGCTTTATGTGTGCTGATTATTGTCATTGGCTTTGCGCTGATGGCAGGTGAGCCTTCCGGTGCTACGGAGTATAATCCGGATATTTTCTCCTTCCGCCGCATCACTCTCGGACCGATGATTGCATTGGCAGGATTCGTGCTGATGATTGTGGCAATTCTCTTTCCCAAGCGTGGGGAAAAGGACGACAAAACGCAAGAGTAATCACATAGTTATCAATATCGCGTAGCGATTATAATTACAAAGTAATCAATGAGTTGGTGGGAAGCATTGGTGTTGGGCATCATTCAAGGCCTGACGGAATTCTTACCGGTATCCAGTTCCGGTCATCTTGAGATAGGACAAGCCCTGTTTGGCACAGCGAGCGAAGAGAATCTGACGTTCGCTGTTGTCGTGCATACTGCAACAGTACTGGCAACGATTGTGATCCTGTGGAAGGAAATTGTACAATTGTTACGTGGTACTTTCTGCACACTGCAATGGAACGAGGAGAAGGATTATGTAGCCAAGATCCTTGTTTCGATGATTCCGGTGTTTATTGTAGGCATGTTTTTTAAG
Organism: Paludibacteraceae bacterium; assembly: GCA_017525455.1. GTDB lineage: Bacteria > Bacteroidota > Bacteroidia > Bacteroidales > Paludibacteraceae > Colicola. The sequence continues at coordinate 4,269 of JAFXSS010000011.1, read as the reverse complement.
GATGAAGTAGAGGCATTTTTTGGCAACGGATTGTTGCTGGTAGGTATATGTCTGCTCGTCACAGCGTGTCTATTATACTTCAGTGAATGGCTGAGCAAGCGCATTGCCCAAAAGGGTAAGGAAGGTCATGATGTGACATATCGCGATGCGTTTGTTATCGGTCTGGCGCAGGCATGTGCCGTATTGCCGGGATTGAGCCGTAGCGGCACAACTATCGCAACCGGTCTGCTGTGCGGTGTGAAAAAAGAGAGTGTGGCACAGTTCTCGTTTCTGATGGTACTGATACCTATTCTAGGCGAAGCATTTCTTGACCTGCTTAAAATGCTGCAGGGCGAGATGACCAGTAGTTTGGGGCTGGTGCCTCTGCTGGTAGGTTTTGTGGCAGCATTTGTCACGGGGTGTTTTGCGTGCCGGTTTATGCTGGAGATTGTGCGCAGGCAGAAATTGGTATATTTTGCCATCTACTGTGTATGTGCAGGTTTGTTTGCCATCGGATGGCACATTTGGGCATAAAGTATCGCTGACTATTGATAGTTGACCGTTGTGGATTTTATCGAGGGCGAGATATTGGCATTTGACAAACCTCTGCATTGGACAAGTTTCGATGTTGTCAACCGTGTGCGAGGCATGCTTTGCAGAGCTCTTGGGGTAAAGAAATTGAAGGTAGGGCATGCCGGGACGTTGGATCCGCTGGCTACAGGTGTTGTGATTGTATGCACCGGCAAGCAGACCAAGCGTATCGACGAGTTGATGAACCATACCAAAGAGTATGAAGCTGTCTTGCAGTTGGGTGCAACAACACCGAGTTTTGACCTGGAGCATCCCATCGATGCCACATACCCGACAGAACATATTACCCGGGAACTGATACAGCAGGTTTTGCCCACGTTTCTTGGCGAACAATGGCAAGTGCCGCCAATCTACTCAGCGGTAAAAATCAATGGCAAGCGAGCGTATGAGTATGCGCGCAAGGGGCAGCAAGATGATGTGGAGATCAAGCCTAAGTTGCTCGTGATTGATGAGATAGAGCTGTTGAACTTTGATGCAGAGAAGATGCAACTGACTTTGCGTGTCGTGTGTTCGAAAGGAACGTACATCCGTGCACTGGCAAGAGATATTGGGGAACGGTTACATTCCGGTGCTCATCTGATAGCGCTCAGACGCACGCGTGTGGGATATTATACAATTGACCGCTGCATAACGATTGAACAGCTTCAACAAATGATAGCTGACAACTAATTACTGAAAACTGTAAGCAAATAACATATATGAAACTTAGTGAGTTTAAGTTCAAGTTACCTGAGAGTCAAATAGCCCAGTTCCCGCATTTGCATCGTGAGGATGCAAAGATGCTGGTGTTGCATCGCCAGACGGGAGCCGTGGAGCATAAGAAGATGACTGATCTTGTTGATTACTTCGATGAGAATGATGTATTGGTGTTCAATAATACCAAGGTCTTTCCTGCCCGCTTGTATGGCATCAAGGAGAAGACCAACGCCGAGATCGAGGTGTTTCTGCTCCGCGAGCTGAATCACGAAGATTATTGCTGGGACGCGCTGGTGGAACCGGCAAGGAAGATTCGTATAGGCAACAAACTGTATCTGGACGATGACAATACAATAACCGGTGAGATTGTTGACAATACCACTTCGCGTGGGCGAACCATCCGTTTTGAATCCGACTATACACCTGATGAACTGGAGGCGCAACTTTATGCGATGGGGCATACGCCGCTGCCGGAATATATCCGTCGTCCGATGAAGGCGGAAGTACTGCGACAGTTCAAAAAAGAGTTCATGATAGAAGATGATGCCGATGTCGAGGCTCTGATCAAGGAGATGGACGAAGAACGCTATCAGTCGATTTTTGCCACTAAGATCGGTGCGGTAGCTGCTCCTGCCTCTTCGATGCACATTAGCAAGAATTTGCTCAAGCGTATCGAGATACGCGGTATCAACTATACGACGCTTACTTCACATGTCGGTCTGGGAAACTTCAAGATTGTGGATGTTGAGGATCTGAGCAAGCACAAGGTGGATTCCGAGCAGATTATCATCGAGCAGGAGTGTGTTGATGTAGTCAATACTGCCAAACTTGCCAAGCGCCGTATCTGTGCCGTTGGCACGGAAGTTATGCGTGCATTGGAGTCTGTTGCCGGAACCAATGGGTTAATCAAGGAGTATGACGGTTGGACCAATCGGTTCATATTCCCGCCATACGATACACTTGTTCCGAACATGTTACTCGTCAACTTGTATTTCCCGTTGTCGCTTCAACTGATGATGGTGGCAGCTTTCGGCGGCTACGAAAAGGTTATGGGTGCTTACAAGGAGGCACTGAAGAAGGATTACCGTTTCGGCGATTATGGCGATGCCATGCTTATCGTTGACTGACAGTAGTTTGTTGCATTGAGTGAAACAGTCTTTTTCCATTAAGCGGAGCAGTCTATATGAATGTACGTATCGATGAATCATGGCGCGCTGTTCTCCAGCCGGAGTTCGACAAGCCTTACTTCGAGATTCTCACATCGTACGTTCGTCATGCATATGCAACTACTACCTGTTATCCTCCCGCAAGACTTATTTTCCATGCTTTCGACGCGTGCCCGTTTGATAAGGTGCGCGTCGTTATATTGGGTCAAGATCCATATCACGAGCCGGGTCAGGCGGAGGGCTGGGCGTTCTCAGTGCCTGACGGCGTGCGTATCCCGCCGAGTCTGGAGAATATCTACAAGGAATTGCAGCGCGACTTGGGAAAACCATCTCCTGTTTCCGGACATTTAGAACGCTGGGTGGAGCAGGGCGTGTTGCTGCTGAACGCTACACTTACCGTTGAGGCGCATCGTGCCGGCAGTCATCAGGGAAAGGGTTGGGAAGAACTGACTGATGCCGCTATCATGGCGCTCAATCAGCAACGCGAACATCTTGTGTTCATGCTTTGGGGCAGTTATGCCCAGCGCAAAGGACAGTATATCAACCGGCGTCGGCATCTTGTGCTGGAAGCACCGCATCCTTCGCCGCTATCTGCCTACCGCGGATTCATCGGTTGCGGACATTTCTCCGCTGCCAACAACTACCTGCAGCAGCATGGCCTTCAGCCTATACAATGGTAATGTAATCCCCTAAAAATCTAAACTTATGAAGCGTTTGCTTGTTATTATATTAACCTTATTCAGTATCAACGGTATGGCACAAACTTACTTCTACAAAGGAAACTCGTCATACAGTAGCGACATCCTCTATACATTCGATGGCAAGGCTCTCTACAAAGGGCGCTCGACGTATAGTAGCGACATTCTCTATTCGTGGGACGGGCAGTATATCTACAAAGGCCGCTCAAATTACTCCAGCGACATCCTGTATACCTGGGATGGTCAGCATGTGTACGAGGGACGTTCGAACTACTCGAGCGATATCCTGTTCACGTTCGACGGCACGTACATTTATCGCGGCCGTTCGACATACAGTAGCGATATTTTGTTTACCGTTAGCAGCGGTCATGTTTATCGCGGACGCTCAACTTACAGTAGCGATATACTCTTTTCGTTCGACGGATTACTGCCAATTCCCGTCATTCTGCTTATGCTGTAATGGCGCATTTTGCGAAATTTTTGAAAAAAATACACTTTTTTCTTAAATTTTGCTTTCGGAATTTGCATTTTTCATATTTTTTCAGTATCTTTGCGTCCCGTATTTTGTATTGTATATTTTGAGTTCTTACAAATCCGAAAAACATGCTACATACTCGAAAGTTTATCGCAGTTTTGGCGGGGTTACTCTGCATGGTTTCCATCCATGCCGATGACTTTACTATTGTCACTGATGACGCGTCATCGGTGAAATTCTTGTATGACTGCACAGTATACACTCATGCCGGCACATATATAGGTGTGCCGTATGGTGATGGCACACGTACTCTCAATCTAGCCATCTACCAGTACAGAAGTAGTGAAGATCAGGAAGCAACAATCGATCTTGGCCAAACAATATTGTTCGGCTGCCGTCCTATTACGCCAAGTGTAGCGGGCACAACCGTGCATTATGACACTATCCCAGAAATGGGTTACGAGCGCATCGTAAAACTTACGTTGCATACGCTTGAGCCCGAACCTGTAGTATGCGATACTGCCAGGTTCGCTTACGAGCAGAGTATCAATGAGGGTGATACGCTTCTGTTCGGCTGTCAGCAATTGTATGAGCCCGGTACGTACTATGACAAACTTATCGGTGCTGCGGCCAACGGTTGTGACAGTATAGTTACTCTGACTTT
>JAFXSS010000095.1 GCA_017525455.1 Paludibacteraceae bacterium | reverse complement strand
GTGGGTATCCCGCCCAAGCAATTCGTGCGACTCAGACGTTTTCATCGTGCACTGCAAGACATGCAGTCGGCGGTTAGCGGTCAGCAATCGGCAATTGACTTGTTAGGAATCGCGCTTGCGCACGGGTATTATGACCTCAGTCACATGGCAGCAGAGTTTCAGCAGATGGGTTGTGTTTCGCCAAGTCAGTTCAGAATGTTGGGAATACCACTGACAGATGATTTCAGTGTATTCTTTGCCTGACAAACTGCAAAAACACATGCACATTTCGGACATGGAATGCAAAATGTCCGATTTTTCCTTTCAAATACACAAAAAAAGCCGTACCTTTGCACCGTTTTTTGAAAACTACACAAGATTATGCGAAAGATTATACTTAGTTTGCTGCTAGTAAGCGCAGTCGTAGCAGCTGCTCAGCAGACGATCACAGGTACCGTAACCGACTCCCGCGGCGATGCAATGCCGTTTGTAACCATCTCCGTGCTAACACAAGATTCAGCCCTTGTTACCGGCACGATCACCGACGAGCAAGGCAAGTACAGCATACAACTGCCGTCTGCCGACACGCAGTCCTCTTACATCATCCAGGCATCGTACGTAGGTTATCAGACAGCCTGCTGCGGACCGAACTTCGTGATGAAGGAAGAAACCGAACACCTTGCGGAAGTAGAGGTAAAAGCCAAGCGTCCGCTCATCGAACGGCAGATGGACAAACTCGTACTGAACGTCAGTCAGTCGCCGCTCTCCGCCGGTTCGAACGGCAACGACATACTTCGCCGTGCACCGGGAGTGCGTATCGACAAGGACGGAAACATCACCGTGAACGGCAAAAGCGTAGAGGTATATGTGGACGGCAAACCGTCGTACCTAAGCGGACAACAACTCAAAGCCATGCTTGACGGAACGGACGGCAATACGATAGAAAAGATCGAGATTATCAGCAACCCTTCTGCCAAGTACGATGCCAGCGGACAGGGTGGTATAATCAATATCAAAACCAAGCGGAACATGATGCGCGGGCTGAACGGCATGCTCAGTGCCGCTTACGGAGGGATGTACTACGGTGACGTGAAACGCTGGCTACAGATGGATATGGTATCACTCAACCTCAACTACCGCGGCGAGAAGACCTATACGTTCGGTCAGTTTACACAGGTGTATGCTGAGAATGATATCGACTTTGAGTCCGGGCGCACGCTGCCCGCCACTGCCACCAACCCTGCTATCGAGAACTACTCGCTATCAGGCTACGATCTGAAGTTCCAATACTACATGCTCAAGGTCGGCAACGACTGGTACATCGACTCGCTGAACACGTTCGGTTTTATCCTGCAAGTGCCGTTCATGGCAGCCGACCAGCGGATCATTGACGGCAGGAACTATGCGTACACCATAGCCGGCACCGACACCACACGTAGCACTACATCATCGCAAAATACGATGCGCGCACCGCAGCACACGGCTAACCTGAACTTTACCCACACCTTCAACGAGGCGCTGGAGCGTGAACTGACGGTGAATGTAGATTACAACCGCTACCGCACACGTTCGCACAACTTCCAGCAGACGGATTATATAGGCGTGCGCACCGTAGGTTTGGACATCAACACCGGGCAGGTGGCAGATATCTACAGCGGCAAACTCGACTTTCAGACGAAGTTCTGGGAGACAGGTATGCTGGAGTGCGGCGTGAAGTACGCACTTTCCACTACCGACAACAATATGACCACCGACTCGCTGCTGAACGGTTCGCACCTGAGTCAGACACCTTCTAACTTCCGCTACGACGAGCACGTGGCCGCAGCATATATCAGTGCCGGCAAGCAGTTTGGCGAACACTGGTCGGTGAAGATTGGTCTGCGTGGCGAATATACTTATAGCTACGGCAACTGGCTCAGTGCCGACTCGGTGACGCGCAAGTCGTACTTCGACCCGTTCCCGACAGCCTATGTCGGTTATACCAGCAGCCCACTGGGGAAGATAGCCCAGCCGATTAGCGTCAGCGCCTCGTACACCAGACGTATCAAGCGACCTAACTACTGGATGCTTAACCCGTTTGTTACCTACGTAGATGCGTACTCATCACAAATGGGTAACACCAACCTCACGCCGGAGTTTAACAACGATGTGGAGATCAACTTTTCGTGGACGCAGTACCTGAACATGACATTCAACTTTGCGCATACACAAGATATGTTCTCGCAAAAAACCACTCTTCTGCCCAACGGCACAGGTTACACCCAGTGGACTAACTTCGGTACTTGCACCACTCACGGCGGCAATATCTCACTGACCGAACTGCCAATTGTGCCTAAGTTCTCCACCGAAGCCAGCGATCCAACATCCAACGGCGAAAGTGCTCCGACAGCGAAACGTTCTGTAGTAGGAGCCTGGCTCGCTCTGACCGTAAACGCCGGTTATTATCATTTCCTGAACCGCTCGTACGAGAAGCAGGCTGACGGCACGCCGGTCTATCAACTCGGCAGCCACTACGGATACGCCGGAGGCACACTCTCCGCCTATCTGCCCAAGAACTGGATCATCACCCTCGACGGCAACTGGTCGTCACCGATGACAACAGGCTATGACAAGCAGGGTAGCACATTTTACATGAACTTCGGAGTAAGAAAGATGTGGATGGAAAAAGGCCTGATATTCAACCTCAACGTTCAGGATCTCGCACGCTCGATGCGGTTCTCGTCCACGAACATGGGTCAGCAACCCGGCTACAGAAGTTGGTACAGCAATACGATCCGCCAGCAGCGTGTCATGCTGTCCGTAGCATGGATGTTCGGTCAGTACCAGCAGCATAAGCAACGCAAAGTCGGCGAGATGGACGAAGCAGGACGACTCGGCGGTGGCGGAGGTATACAAGGGAAATAAATTACTAAAAAAATGCACATTTGTGGAATTTTTCTGTAGGAAAGTTTGCAAATGTGTATTTTTTTTATTATCTTTGCACTCGCTTTCGCTAACAGCGAGAGAAACATTCAACAGATATCGCATCAGATTCATTCGGGGTGCCGAGGCTGAGATAAAACCCGTGGAACCTGAGCAGGTAATGCTGCTAAGGGAAATGAAAACATTTAGACATTTATTCGTTTACGATCTGGCCATTATTATGGCCATCGGTTCATTGGGCATATGCGCCAATGCACAGGACAATGCGCAGTACACTGCGCCGGTACAGAACACTACTGACACTGACACGCTGACCATCTTGGGCAGGGCTATCGACGAGATAGCCGTGACAGCACCTCGCGTGCAGCAAGCCACAGCTACGCACAGTAATATCGGGCGCGAAGAACTGCAGAGAGAGAACATCGGTCAGAACCTGCCGTTGCTACTGTCAACTATTCCCGCATTGTTGGTAACCACCGACGACGGACTGGGCGTAGGATACACGTACTTCCGCATCCGCGGCACGGATCATACGCGCATCAACATGACAGTGAACGACGTGCCGCTGAACGATGCAGAGAGTCAGACAGTGTTCTGGGTGAACATGACTGACATGGCATCGTCCATCAGTTCGGTGGATGTACAACGAGGTGTAGGTACATCCACTAACGGTGTGTCGTCGTTCGGTGCAAGCCTGAACATGCTCACACGTCAAGACCAGCGCAGTCACGTTGATCTGGCGTTCAACGGCGGTATGTACAACACCTTCCGCGAGATGCTCAGCGCACATGTTATACTGCCAAGCAATATGCGCGTGAACGCAAGGTTCTCTAAGGTCAACTCCGACGGTTTTCTGTACCGCACCAAATCCGACCTTTACTCCTACTATGCCGATTTCGGCTACGAGGGCGAACACTCATCGCTGTTCGCACGGTTCTTCGGCGGCAAAGAGACGACCGGCATGGGTTGGGACGGTGTGGACAAAAACACTGCCTACGGACTCAATGGTGCAGACCGGCGCTACAACCCCGCAGGCGAGTACACCGATGCCGAGGGAAACACCTGCTACTACGCCAACCAGACGGACAACTATGCGCAGCAGCATGCACAGATAGAGTTCAACCACCGCTTCAACGCCAACTGGCGTCTATCCGCTACAGCGCATTACACCCATGGCGGTGGATACTACGAGCAGTACGAGAACAAAGCACTCAAATACTTCGGATTGTTGCCGTACACCGACAATGCCGGCAACAAAGTGAAAAAAACCGATGGCATCTACCGCAAGCAACTCGACAACCATTATGCCGGTGCACTGCTGACCGCCAAGTACACTAGCGACATCCTGCAGGCACAGATGGGCATAGCAGGCTCGCATTACATAGGTCAGCACTTCGGCAATCTGCTGTGGGTAAGCGACTCGCTGTACACCATGCAACTGCCTTACGACCATGAGTACTACCGCTCTGTCAGCCACAAGACCGACGCAAACATATTCGCCAAGGTCAACTGGGACATCATACATCGTGCACAGCAACGCCTGTCGTTATACGGCGACCTGCAGTACCGCTACATACGTTACCACATGAGCGGCACGAACGCCGATGCGCTCAAGGAGTATGCCGACACGCCTGAGATGACTACGCTGCCGTTGCTTGTGCAGCATCATTTCTTCAACCCCAAAGCCGGACTGACCTACCGCCACGGCGGACATATGCTATACGCATCGTTCGCCATTGCCAACCGCGACCCGAGCCGCGACAACTACACCGAGAACGTCCTGTACAACTCCGCTACAGGTACCTATAGCGGCACGATGCCCAAGGCTGAGACACTGTTCGACTATGAGCTCGGTTACACCTATTCCCATCCGCGCTTCAGCGTAGGCGCTAACCTGTACATGATGGATTACGACAACCAGCTCGTGCTCACCGGACGCATCAACGATGTGGGCAAACAATCCACTATGAACGTGAAAGACTCGTACCGCATGGGTATCGAACTAACCTTGGGTGTACGCATAGCCGACTGGATGCGCTGGGACGCCAACTGCGTGCTATCGCGCAACAAGATACTCAACTACACCGAAACCATCACCCGTTACGATGCCGACTATAACTGGCTAGGTGAAGAGCAGGTGGTCTTCCCGGAAACCACCATCGCCTTTTCGCCATCCGTGACGGCCATGTCGCTGTTCACGTTCACCGCAGGCGGGTTCACAGGTACCGTGCAGACACAGGTGGTCGGCAAGCAGTATCTGGACAACACGCAGAACGAGACTGCTACCCAGCGAGCATACTCCACCACGAACATCAACCTGCGCTACAACCTGCCTATACGGCAGTGGGTGGCCGAGAAAAAAGAACGTGAGGCCAAAGGCTATGTGCCCGACCTCACTCTGCTCTGCCAGATCAACAACGTGTTCAATGCCAAGTACGCCAGCAACGGCGGCAGCGACTGCTCGTATTTCACCGACGGCACAGCCTGCTGGCCATGGTACTACGCCCAGGCAGGCATCAATGTGCACGCCGGGTTCGTGATAAACTTCTGAAAATATCAGGAACTTACAATCTGAGTGCAAGCCCTGCAAAATACGTGCGAGGCTGCGACGGACCGTAGATATAGTTGGCGTCACGGTTGGGGCCTTGGTCGATATCCCGCTGGAACTGGTCGAGGATGTTCTTGACGCCCGCACTTACCTCCAGGCAATAGTGCTTGTACAGGTGTATATCGTACGCCAGACGCAGACTGATATCCCAGAACGTCGGTGTAAGCACTTCCTCGTCATGAGCCACAAATCCTGCCAGATGCGGCACGAGCATCGAGCCCGTAGCTTTGCCGTTGACAGAGATAGTAAAATCTTTTACCGGCTGCATATCCAGCAGCAGATAGGCATAGTTGTCGGGCGTGTGCAGCATACGCGTCTGCGGGGCAACCGACTCACTCCACTGCTGCGCTTCGATGTAACGACTCTGCTGGTAGGTGTAACCTGCCGACAACTGGAAATTAAACGACGGCAGCGTCAGACTCAGTTTGCCCTCCAGGTTCAATCCACCCACCCATGCCCCACGGGCATTGGTACGCGTGAACAACAGGTTGCCTGCAGCATCCTTGCCGTCCTCGCGCAGGAAGTAAACATCCTGCAGATACGTGTAGAACCCCTCGGCCGTGAGGTTAAGTTCCCAAGCGCCGAACTGCCTATACCAGTCAGCACTGAGCGTAGCACTATGCGAGTACTCGGGTCGCAGGTCGGGTGCGAGCGTGATGAGCGACACGTTACCTCCCACGGCTGCCACATGCAGGTCTTCGTCGTACGCCTGTGGCGCACGGTAACCGCTACTATAGCCGGCACGCAGCACCAGCCCCTCAACGGGCGTGTAACGCACCGTGGCACGCGGCGCACAAACAGGGAGCGTGAGCAGGTTATGTTTTTCCAGGCGTGCTCCAAGCAGCACACTCCATTCGGCATTCTTCCACTCGTTCTGCGCATACGCACCTACTACATGTACGTTCTGCGTGATGTCGCGGCCATAGCCCAGCATCCTGTCATGCAGGCCGTTGTAGTTATACTCGGCACCCACTGTCAAGTCACCATTCATCAGTCCGCAAGGGTACGAGAATCTGTACTGCAAACCGGTGTTTGCCGTTAGGTCAGTACTGCGCCCGTAAGCCGCTGTATCCCGTCCGGCACCGAAATAACTCTCCCTGCCTATATGCTGCACAGCCGAGTAGGCTGACACGAAATGCCGGTTATCGGGCGAGTACCAGTCAAACGCCAGCGAACCTGCATCGATATTGTGGCGCAACTGCTCAGCAATATCGGCCTTATGGGGTTCATCGTCGATGCGATTACCGCCGCGGCGATAATCGGTTGTATGATGGTATTCGGCAGTGATCTTGCTGTAGTCGCCTGTTTTAACGAACAAGCGCGCTCCGGCTGTGGTAGTTCGCAGTTGGGGAACCTCGCTAAAACCATCCAGGTCGCGGTCGTAAGGGCTACGCGTGCGGTGACATGCAAACAGATACGCACCGATCTTCCTGTTCTCGGTTAACACCGAGGCGTTGAGGTCGGTATGGATATCGTAGCCTGCATGCTCGTTGACCTGACTGGTATTGGCTATGTTCACAAAGTTTCGCACAGGCTCCTTGGTAATGATATTCACCACGCCGGCAATGGCGTTAGCACCGTACATAGCGGAACCTCCGCCACGCACAACCTCTATGCGGTCGATCATAGCTGCGGGCACTTGCTCCAAGCCGTACACCGATGCCATCGACGAGAACACCGGCCGCGAATCCATCAGAATCTGTGTGTACTGACCTTGCAGTCCGTTGATACGCAAGTCAGTCTTACCGCAGTTGGAGCACGTGTTCTCTACCCGCAAGCCCGGCTGAAAACTCAACGCTTCCGCCACACACCCCACAGCCGCCGTCTCAAACAACTTGGGCGACAGCACATTGACGATAGTCGCTGCTTCCTGCCGCTTGGTAGCATAGCGGTTGGCTGTAACTACCACACTGTTTAGTTGCTGCGATACCTCGTGGATAGCTGCCTTCAGTTCAACAGTCTTACCTTCCTCAAGCAGCACGGGCAGTTCTTCGGTCTCATAGCCCACATAACTGAACACCACAACCTGCTTGCCGATAGGCAGATCTTTCAGAAAATAGTGCCCCGACTCATCGGTTACTGTACCGATGTTTGTACCTTTGAGTTGCACATTTACAAACGGCAAGTGCTCACCGGTCTGTTCGTCCAGCACATGCCCAACCAGGTGAGCATCGTACTGTGCACATAGCGGTGCGCACAGCAGTAAGAAGCATACACCAATCTTCAGCCTTATACTCATCTCCATCAAATCAATATTCGTGTCTGCTTGCGATATTCGGCGTAACCGGGTTTGTTCTGCAACTGTCTTTTCTCCATCAGCGGTATACTTATTCCCATGAACATAGCCGTCATGGCAATAGCGCCGCAAATGAACCAATCCACACCGTTGAGTGCAGCGTACATAATCCATATTCCCCACCAGAACTGTATTTCGCCGAAGTAGTTCGGGTGCCTACCGTGTTTCCACAAACCTACATTGCAGTACTTACCTGGGTTAGTGGCACGGAAATCATGTATCTGCTTGTCGGCAATCAGCTGGATGGTGGCCGAAGCAATGCACACCACACAACCGAAGATGAGCAGTATCAGTTGTACTGCCGACAGTGAGACTGCAGACTGCTCATACAGTTTGAGTCCGGGCAGCATAGCGGCAAACACCACCAGCGTGGGGAACATATTCAGTCCGAAGAAGTTTATCAGTTGAAACAACACCGGATGCAGACTGCGGTACTTGGTGTAACGCCAGTCTTCGTGCGCAATGCCCTTGAATGTGATTACCCAGTTACGCGTCAAACGCCAACCCCAGTACCACGAGGCTATAAGCAACAGGATGACCGGTAACGACCATACACCCGTGTACACAGCCCAAATCAGGTACGTCACAGGCGGAAAGACGCTCCAGTACGGGTCGTAGACCGACACGTTCTCGAACAGCAAGCCAAAGCCCCAAACAATAACCGTTGCCAGCACATCGGCGCACAGCAACGCTACCAGCGGATGTACTGCCGGCAAGTGGCTGAGCATAACGGCAAACAACAACGCGCCTGCCAGGCCGGCAAGCACATATATCGCAGTAATCAGTGATACACTGCACCATTTGGAATACTCTCGTTTCATAGTCACAGACAAAAAAAATATTTCGTAATGCAATATTACGAATAATTATTCAATATAGCAAACGGCTATAGACAAAACTGCCGATTTCCTTAACAGTAGTATATAGATTCTTAATAATTATACTACTTCTTATTCTCTCGTTTGGGGTTCTTGGGAAACCAGCCTTTACGAACGCGTTCGCGTTGCTTGAACACCTCGCCTATGCCCCAGAAAGCGGAAAAAGCAAATATTCCCAGGAAGATAGAAGCATACGTATTGCTCACGCACAGCGATCCTGCAGCGGCCAGCAAACCAACCGCCAGAAATGCCCACCACGAGCGAACACCGAAATAGTACTCAGCCTTGATCACCAGCGGGTGAAACATCCCGATACACAAGAAAGCGCCTAAACCCAACAATATTCCATCAAAATGAACACTCATACGTCTCTGATTTATAAATTTGAAATTCTAATCTTCCCTTCATACACTGCGGGGGTATCACCGTAGTTGTTACTGATAATCATCGAATCAGCCGTCATGCGCCCATGGAGATCGGTCACAATATACTTCTCATACGGTTTGTTGCCGGCAGTAGGAACTATACCCGTGCCGCTGAGCTCTATACCGTCAGCAGTCTTGCGGTAGTCAACTCCGCTGATAACCATGTCGATAGTAACGGGCATCAGGGTGGCGAACTTGACATCGAACATATACAGGTCAAGTTGTTCATCGCTGACGAGCACCAGTTTGGTGCGAACATTCTCCTTGGTGAACCCCGATGAAGGAATAGTCAACAGCCCATATGCTTCGATGGCGTCAGTTTCTTCTTGAGTCGGTTCTTCCTGTGAAACAATGTGGCAGGCTGTCAGCATCAGCACTGCTGCCGTAATAGCGACAGATAGTAATTTATTCATATTTAGGATATTAAATTTCAAATCGTACAGTTGCGCCCAATTCGCGCGGCTTGCCACGTTGCAGGAAGTCGTTACCCATCGAGCGGAAATAGAACACGTCGTACTGTGTTCCGGTGAGGTTTCTACCCCACAGTTCGAGTTGCGCATATTTCCATTCGATCGTCAGCCCTGCGCCCAGCAGTGCATACGGTGCTTGCGTGCAATCGTTCTGTTCGTTCCAGCAAATGGGACCTAATACGTTCACACGCGCTGACAGCGACACGGCGTGCAGCCATTTGCGCCCTATGCGATAACCGACCTGCGCCAAAGCATGTGCTGTGTGACGAGGAGCGTAAGGGATAAAGTTGCCGGAATAGTCGCCCATGCCGTCGTTGAAATCGATGAACCGTGCATCGGTAAACCCGTACGAAGCGTCCACTATCCCCTGCCAGTTGCCATGCAGCCAGCGATAGTGTAACGCTGCCTCCGCACCCCAGATGCGCGAACGTGCAGCGTTGGCCATCATACGACCGGTGGTTTTTCCGTTGGGAAAAACGGTTACCTGCTGGTCGAAACACTGAATATGAAACACATCCACATCTATCTTCAACCCTTCCACAGGGGTGAAGTGTGCACCCAGTTCGAATGTCCAGTCGCTCTCAGGTTTGTAGGCGGTTATACCTACATCAGAGAATCGCTCGTCAGCCATATCCAGGTGTAATCCCATAGACGCAGCCATGTCGGTCATAACCTGATTCTGCGTGATAGTACTGAATATCTGCGGATTGTAACCGCCTGCTTTGTAGCCCTTGGCAGCATAGCCGTACACGGTACCCCACGAGGCATCGTACGACACTGCCAGCCGCGGCAGTACTTGCAAGTAATGCGCCTTGCGAGTGCCGCTGATCTTGGTGTGCACAGCCTCAAAATCGTCCATGATCATCGTGAACCGATAGTTGAGGTCGGCTGTGCTCAGATAATCCATGCGCGCGTGTTCATAATCAATACGCACGCCCGCGTTGATATGCCAGTTGCCCAGATGCACGTGGCTTTGGTGATAAACAGCCACACCGGCGTTCAGCAGGTCGAAACTGCTGGGTATGGGCAGTGTAGAATTGCTAATACAGATTGAGTCATCGGGGAAAACGGTCTGTATACCTCGGTTGGCGTTACCGAGTATCAGTTCTTCTATACCTTGCCGCATAAACGTAACCGGTGCTTGCATGGCGTTGGTCTTGACAAAACTGCTCACGCCCACCTGCCACTCATATTCAGCCACACGCGAAGGTTTCTGCCCGGTGTTGCGTCGCTCACCTATATCCAGCCGGCCTGACAACATGGCATCCAGCGTTCCGTTATGCTGGCGTTGGGTTTGGCGCAGAGTGAAGATATCGGCACGTGTGTAGTCCTGATCCATGTGCATATCGTCGTGCAAGAACTGATAACTGGCAGCCAGTTGCAGTTTGTAGCCGTTTCTTGCATAATCGGCTCGCAGCGAAGGCAGTACAGCCAAGCGCTCATAACTGCCAGGCCGGTTGTAGTCAATCAGTCCCGTTGCCACCGATGCGTAGGGGAACGCTCCCTGTTTCACCCAGTCGGCATACACCGTTCCCGTCACGCGCCATTGGTCGACAGGTCTGCCGTCCAGCACCAGTCGTCCGCCGGCTTGCTGACCGCAGTCCACACGGCGACCGTCGTACAGGTTGGTGTAGAAGCCGTCCGTTCGCCTGTAATGCATCGCTACGCCCCAGCCGAACACCGTGCTCTCCGGACGATAGACCGATGCCTGCGCATGAACCTGGTTAGCCGTAGCATAACTCACAGCCCCGCGCACAAGTTGCGATGTCAAGTCCAGCGGTTGAATGGTACGGATCTCCATCACTCCGGCAGGCGAGTTACGGCCGTAAAGGCTGCCCTGCGGACCGCAGAGCAATTCTATTCGCTTCACATCCTGCATCGTGTGATCGTACATATTCTTGTCCAGCAGCGGCACACCGTCGACAACCAATCCCATCACAGGCTCGTTGATACGACTACCCAAACCGCGGATATAGATACTGCCGGTCATCGCGCTGCCGTACTCAGGCATATATACGTTAGGCATCAGACTGCTCACATCCTTCGGCGTCAACGCCTGCGTCTCTTCTATCAGACGACTGTCAATCACGCTAAGCAACATCTGCTGCTGTGAAGCCGGGCGAGCTATGCGCGACACCGATACCTGCACGTCGGGTAGCGATACCGTATCCGTCCAAACCTCAGGCACAGAGGCAGCATGTATGCCCGCAAACGAGCACACCGTACAAACCATTAGTATCAGTACCTTTTTATAGCGCATAACTATGCCTGCGTATGAAAGAACAGGTGCAAAGGTATAAAAATATTCTTAAACTTTAGTTAAGATTTTCTTAAGAAGACTGCTTATCCCAACAAATAGGGATACCGAGCATGTACAATTTGTCACCCCGGATGGACAATTTGGCACAAAACACGTCAACTTGGCAGATTGCGCGAGCCGAAATAGCCATTTTTAGCCATTGGCACATATCTTGCACTTTATACAGTGAACACGTTAAAGCACGTGAGCCTGCCAAAGCAAGCATAACACTACTCCTACAGCTTACGCAGTCAACGCGAAAATGTTTAACCAAGGGTTCTGGCAACAGACCCGTAAATTTAGGAGATTTGATTATGACACCTGCAATGTATCGTAGAAATGGATGGTTCCCGACCGTATTTGACGAGTTTCTGGACTCTGACCTGATGAACAGCGTAAACAATACAGCACCGTCGGTTAACGTCAAGGAAAATGAGCACGCTTACACCGTTGAGTTGGCTGCCCCGGGCGTTAAGAAAGAGTACTGCCGCGTTCATATCGACGACGAGCACAACCTGTGTGTAGCCATTGAGAACAAGTATGAGCACAAGGAGGAAGACAAACATGCTCACTACCTCCGCCGCGAGTTCTCGTACACCAACTACGAGCAGCGTTACACTCTGCCGGATGATGTGGATGAAGAGAACATCAACGCCAAGGTAGAGGATGGCATTCTTACCATCGAGTTGCCTAAGCTCAAGAAGGTTCAGGGCAAAACTACCAAACAGATTGAGATCCAATAACCCAGCAGCCCAATGCTGACGGGCATAACAAACGGCAACCGCAAGGCTGCCGTTTCTTTTTGTTATGCTCCCCTAACCTGTTCAGATATGCTCATCGCAGGCTTTCGGCTACAGGTATGCGCAGTTCGCTGGTTGTTCCGTTGATATCCAGCGACAGCGTGAACGACTGCATCGTCAGTCTGCTCGTCAGGTGCAACACACCCGTACGTGCCGTGGGCAGCAGGGTCTGTAGCGAAGCATCCAACCACTGTTGCAAGGCGTCAGAGGCGATGTTCACACTATTGACGAACGGAGTGAGTTGCAATTGAGCCGTCAGCCCTGCTGAACGCAGTTGCAGGTCACGGCTGCGCAACCAGTCGGTTAGAAACAGTTGCAAGTCAACGGCATCGCTCGCTACCTGGCGCTCAACGCGGAACACGAAACCCACACCGCGAATAGTTTGTATAGGCTCACGTGTACCCCAGCCTAACTTACGTCGCAATGCATTCAGATGCACATCTATCGTGCCGGTGTCGTAACGGAATCGCCCACCCCAGATATGGTCGAGCAACTCCTGACGCGTGCATATATGATTGGCGTGCGACGAAAGGTAGTCAAGCAAGCCGTACTCCAAGCCTGTCAGATGGATGGTGTGCCCATCTCTGCATACGCTCCGCTGCTCGCGATCGATGGTGATACTATCGGATAATTGATAATTCGTAATTTTTAATTTTAATTTTCCCCTACTATAGCGCTTACCACGCGTGCGGCAGCCAAGCGCAACTCCGAGGCGCTCAGTTCGCCGTTGCGGCAAGCCTGCTTGAGTTGACTTACAATCTTCTTTCCGCCGGGCATATTCATATCCACGCCAGCACGTATAGCCAGCACGGGGTTCGCACGATCCTGATCGGTAGAGAACCAGTCGGTCATAACCACTCCGTCGAATCCCCACTCGCATCGAAGCAGATCGGTACACAGTTCGCGACTTTCCGGACAATATACACCATTGACCTTGTTGTAAGCCGCCATCACGGCACGAGGCTGTGATGTGGTGACCGCTATCTCAAATCCCCGGCAATAGATCTCGCGCAGCACGCGTTCATCCATGTCTGATGATACAAAGAACCTGTTAGTCTCCTGGTTGTTGCCGCAATAGTGCTTCAGCGTCACGTAGTTGCCCGGCGTAGCCTGCACGCCGCGTGTGACGGCTGCTGCCAACAGACCTGTCAGCAATGGATCTTCGCTGTAATACTCATAGTTCCTGCCGCATAACGGGTTGCGTACGATGTTCATAGCCGGTGCCAACCAGAACCGCACGCCATACTCGCTCATCTCGGTACTCACATCCCGGCCTATGCGCTCAACCAGCGGAAGGTTCCAGGTATGCGCTACTGCCGCCTCGGCAGGAAAACCTGTCACAAACTGATAGAGCATCTGCCCTTTGTTGGGATCACCCAGCACAAACATCCTGAGCAGCAGTTTGGGAAAGAACTCATATACCGACAGTGACACATCCACCGCCCATATATCGCCATTCGGATACTGCACG
>JAFXSS010000094.1 GCA_017525455.1 Paludibacteraceae bacterium | reverse complement strand
TTTGCCGTCTGTGGTTCTTTTATTAACAAATTTTCCTTTTCTTCTTCTGTTAAAAGTAAGTTTCCCCCATCACTTGGACGGTTTCCTGATAGCATAATAGGTACTTTGCAAAGAGGTTTTCCTATATTATCAATCCAAATTTCCGGAGAATCCAATAGATACGGATTGATATTTGCGGCGGGAATAGACTGTATATCGGATATATAGATGCGCTTCGTGTTGTTGCCCGAAATAGAGAAGCCGATTATTACACAATGTACATGCGCCTTGATGTCTGCCTCGCTATCCCAACGGAAGGTACGATAAGTGAAATCTATGTGAATACCGAAGCGCTCAAATAGCGGCTGCCAAATGGCTGCTACTTGTTCGCCTTGGGTGATGCTATTAGTAGAAACCAATGCAGCATGGATAGTAGGATTGATCTGCATAAACTGAGCGGCTTTCATGTACCAACCTGCCACATAATCAATCTTGCCTGCGGTTTTGTATGGCTTACCTTTTTCATCCACATAGATGGACAGCATATCTTCTTTCTGCTCCTTCGACTGCAAGCTATACCCCACAAACGGCGGATTGCCCATTATGTAGTTCAGTCGTTCGGGCGCAATAACCTCAGTCCAATCCATCCGCAGCGCGTTGCCCTCGTGGATATTGTGATAAGCCTTGAGAGGCAGCGGCTCAATGTTGAACTGCACCAACTTTGCTGTCTCCTGAAGCATCTGCTGCTCGGCTATCCACAACGCGGTCGTGGCTACCGACACGGCAAAATCGTTGATCTCTATACCGTAGAACTGGTGGATATTCACCTTGATAGGGTCGGCAAACTCACCGAGCACAGACTGACCTTTGTTACGCAAGGCAATAACCTCATTCTCCAAACGGCGCAAGGATATATAACTCTCCGTGAGGAAATTACCGCTACCGCAAGCCGGGTCGAAGAACGTGAGCGATGCCAGTTTATCCTGAAACGCATCCAAACGCTGGCGTTGCTGACGCTCCTGCGGGATAGCGCGGATAGCGGCAAACTCGTCTTTCAGCTCGTCAAGAAACAGCGGGTCGATGACCTTGTGGATATTTTCGATAGACGTGTAGTGCATTCCGCCCGAACGGCGCGTCTCGGGGTTGAGCGTCGATTCAAACAACGCCCCGAAGATTGTCGGACTGATCTCGCTCCAGTCAAAATCATCGGAGGCCTTTGCCAGAATCAGTTCTTTCAGTTCGTCGGTGAACTGCGGGATCTCCAGCCGCACATCGTTGCTGAACAAACCGCCGTTGACGTAATCAAACGCTTTTAGCGAGTCGTCAAGATATGGGTCACGGCGTTCGGGTGGCGTGTCAAGCACCTCAAACAAATCTATCAGCGCACGGCGTATATCCTTGGCAGCATACTGCGACAGATAGTCGTGAAAAGCCGTTTTCTTGCCGAACAGATGCGCATCCTCCGCGTACAGGCAGAACACCAGCCGCACGCACAAGATATTCAGACTGCGTAGTGTATCCGGCGAGTCGGGGTGCAGATACTGCTTGAGCAACGCGTCGTGGATCTGTGCAACCAGTTTGCCTGCATCAACCGACAGTTTCATCTCGCGCTTCAGATGCGTGTTACCTGCATCTACAAGGAACATAAGCCGGTCGTACTCTTTTTCCAAATCTTTGAGTAGAATCTTCTGCGGTTCAGCCTGCGGGTGTTCAAGGTCGTACACCCAGAACTCCGCAAAGTTACATGTCACTATCCATCGCGGTCGCTGGCTGTTGGGCAACGAGTCGGCATATCGCTTGGCTTGCTCGAATGGATTGAACATATTGCCGTCGGATTGACGAATCTTCTCGCCAAGGTCTTTGCCGAGGGATTTTTGCTCAATCATCACCTTCGTAGAGGGGATGCGAGCATCCACAAACGAGGTGTGACCGAGTTGCACCTGTTGCTCGAAAAAGATGAACTGCTCAGGATGTTCGATGCCATATACCTGATTGAGGAGTGTTGTCCAAAAGATTTGCGTATCGCCTTTCTCGTAGCCTTTGTTTTGCCAGAACGCTGCGAAATCCGCAGCGGCTTTGCTCTGTTGTATAGCGGTCATAATAAAAAGGTTATCTATGCTAATGTTGTACAGCGGCGATGATTGATGCCGGCACGAATTTTTTAGCGTACAAAGGTACAAAAATTTTTTGAATTATACAAATAATTCCCGAAAATAATCGTTCGAACGCATGTGAGATAAGAAAAATAATCCAAATTAGCAAAAAATTATGAACTTTTTTTTCATGAAGGGCGTTTTTCACAATTTATTTGCATAAGTGGAAAAATAGCAGTAATTTTGCATCGCGTTTGGAAAAAGCCGAACGTGAAACGAACCTAAACCATTAAACCTAACCCTTAACCCCTCCCAATCGGCTGGAGAATAAACAACGCCGAACACAAAATGGCAAAAGTAGAATGGGCAGACGCCATCAAAACCGTTTCGGGCGCCCTGACAAAGATCAACAAGAAGTCCGCTCACGCAGCCGACCAGAAGATGATTCTGGGCACGCACCGTGTAGCACCGTCCACTAACCCCAAGTGCAGTAACCTGTACATCCGCGGATTGAGCGCTGTAACGCGTTCGACACCCGTCACCAGCGACGAGACACTGGCACGTCAGCGCTTTGGCGCTATCTGCCGCGCAGTGAATGTGCGCCGCAAGAACCTGTCGACCATCGCTGCCGACACCGCTGCGTTCAACGCGCAGAAGGAAGACGGCTACAAGACCTTGTACCAGTACCTCTGGCACGAGTGTGCCGCTGCTTACGACGCAACTAATGGCTAATCGTAAAGGAGAATAGCGTATGAAACCGGCATCGTTGCTACAACTTATCACGGCATCAGTACTCTCTATCGGAGGGCTCGTTCTGCTGTTCTGCGGAGTGTATATCGCACCGCAAGGTGAGATTCACGAGTCACTGCTGGTAGCCTTTGGTGAGGCAGCAACGTTCGCCGGAGCGCTGTTCGGCATCGATTACACCTACAAGTTCCGTAGCCTAACCAATGGAAAGACTAACCGACAGTCAGGCGATAATAGTCAGACGCAAGTGGGAACACGAGCAGAAAATGATGAGTAAACCCTTTCGGGGATTCTATCCCAACGGATTCCCGAATCAATATATCAAATTTCGTATGAAAAAACGTAGTATATTTACCCTAATTGCCCTTGTGGCAATCTTTGTGGCACTGGCTGTCACAGCCTGCAAAGCCACCCGCACCGTAACCTCAACGGCTACCTACACCGAGGTAACTGACTCAAGCAAGGTCACCACCACCATCTCCACCAAGACCGTCGAGGACTATCAAGGCGTGAAAAAGAATTAAGGCAACTGCCGCCTTTCTAAAGGCAGTATCTTGTGGATTGTTGGATTGTTTGTGAATAAATAGCAGCCGCGTTGAAAACGCGACTGCTATTTTGTATCTACGCAGACACCGACATTGCCTCCAGCACTAAAAAATGCACATGCGTGCAATTTTTCTGCAGGACTATTTGGAAATTCGGAATATTTTTTGTAATTTCGAGGACACCGACATGCCTGCGGCATCCCACCTCGAAATTACAAGAGGCAATGCGGTGCATTCGCCTTCGGCACTCGGCGCTACAGATGACGCCCGGCGTCATAAAAGCGCAACGAGGCCTCGGCTCTCCCCACCACAACATTTGCATGTTGCGTTGGGGACCCCATTATCTGCGAAACGCTACGCTGGTTTCTTTGGGGACCCCAACCCGCAGAAAATTATCGCTATGCGATTCCTTTTTTAGTAGCATAGCACCGTCCTTATGCAAGCATAGTCCGCTGCTCTGCTACTAAAAAATGCACATTCGTGCAATTTTTCTGCGGGAAAAGTTGCAAATGTGCATTTTTTTTTGTAACTTTGTGAGCGGTTTTGTGCGTGCGTATGCGCAAACGCAAACAAAAAGCGAAAAATGTGTATGCAAAAGAAGATATATAGTGCCCTGCTGGGGCTGCTGGTCAGCCTGACACTTTCAGCAGCGGACGGCAAACTGACAGGTACACCAATCGGCTCGTCGCCATCGGTGGAGTATGTTAATTTTACCGCAACTTACACCGAGAATCAGCCCAAGGATGCGTTCGACGGCGATATGAACACGTTCTACGCCTCCTACGAGCGCTCGTACACATGGGTTGGTCTGGATCTGGGTAGCCGTCATGTGATAACGCGTGTGGGCTGGAGTCCGCGTAACGACGGCTTAGGTCCGGGCCGAATGGTGCTTGGAGTGATTGAGGGCGCGAACCAGCCGGACTTTATGGATGCGCTGCCGTTATACCTGATTGATACGAAAGGAACAGTCGGTCAGGTCGATCATGCGGATGTGGACTGCTCGCTGGGTTTCCGCTACGTGCGGTACATAGGTCCGAACGATGCAAGATGTAACATATCCGAACTGGAGTTCTACGGCCACAAAGGCGAAGGCGACAGTACTGCTCTCTACCGTCCTACGAACCTGCCATGTGTGGTTATTCATACCGAGAACAACCGCGAACCGTACGACAAAGTCAATTATATTGAAAGCATAGTGACAATCATAGGTGCGGACGGCAGCATCCTGCAGGATACGGCAGGACTGCGATTGCGCGGAAATGCGTCAATCAACTTCCCGAAAAAGCCCTATCGTCTGAAGTTCAACACCAAGCATAAGGTGCTCGACTCGCCCGCCAAAGCGAAGAACTGGACACTCATCAACAACTACGGCGACAAGACGCTGATGCGTAACATAGTAGCCTTCCATGTGAGCGAGGTGTGCCGGATGCCCTATACGCCGTTCTGCCGCCCGGTAGATGTGCTGGTGAACGGCGAATATAAGGGTTGCTACCAACTGTGCGACAAGATAGAAGTCAAGAAAGGCCGCGTGAGCATCGACGAGATGACGCCCACCGACCTGGCCGGCAATGCGCTGAGCGGAGGTTATCTGTGGGAGATTGACGGATATGCCAATCAGGAACCCTCGCCATACTACTCGCCGCACGGAGTGCCTGTAACCCTTCACTCGCCCGACAACGACGAGATAGTGCCTGCACAGCGCTCGTACTTCGAGAACTACTACCGCACGATGGAGAACGCTGTGTACAAGAGTTCCGCCAACGACACTACATGGCGCGAGTACCTGGACTACACGACGTTTGCGCGCTACTTCCTCACCAACGAGGTGTGCGGCAATCCGGATATGATATGGTCGTGCTACATGTACAAGAAGCGCGGCGATCAGAAAGCCTACACCGGACCGGTGTGGGACTTTGATATAGCGTTCGACAACGACTATCGCATCTATCCTGCCTCCAACCATACGCAGTTCATCTTTGCCGGCGCGAGCAACGCGGAGTCGTTCGCACGGCACATCGTGTATGCCGACCAACGGACGCGCGATGAGATGACCGAGTACTGGCATCAGGCGCGTAACTCGGGCATCGACACCCTGTCGCTGCTCACGTTCATCGACAACACAGCACGGGCACTCGATGCTTCGCAGCGGCTAAACTTCATGCGCTGGCCTATACTGTCGCAGAACGTGCACATGAACCCCGTGGCTCTTGGCTCGTATGCGGCTGAGGTGGACAGACTGAAAAACTTCCTGTGCATGCGTATCGACTGGATGGATCGCAAACTGGGATATACACGTCGCCCGTTTGAAGGCTCGACGGCTGTGGACAATCAGCAGGTAAATGACAACTGCCGGAAAATCATTCGCAACGGACAACTGCTGATCATCCGCAATGGGGTAGAATATACCGTGACGGGAGAAGTGAGAACCGGAAAATAAGAAATGAAAAATCAAAAAATACTATCGATTAATAAAGTATAAACTATGGATACAAGAAGAGTTAGAGTGCGTTTTGCTCCGTCGCCGACGGGAGCTCTGCATATAGGCGGTGTGCGTACTGCCTTGTACAACTATCTGTTCGCCCGCCAGAACGACGGGGATATGTTACTGAGAATAGAAGATACCGACTCGACACGGTTCGTGCCCGGTGCGGAGGAGTATATATTGGAGTCGCTACGTTGGCTCGGGATAGAGATTGACGAAGGTCTGCGGATGAATGCCGAAGGGAAGATTGAGAGCGTAGGCGAACACGGTCCGTATCGTCAGAGCGAGCGCAGGGATATCTATTGGGAGTATGTGAAACAGTTGCTGGATGATCACAAGGCATACTTGGCGTTTGACACGCCGGAGCAGTTGGAAGCCAAACGTAAGGAGATTCCGAACTTCCAGTATGATGCTACCACGCGTAACATGATGGACAACTCGCTGACCTGCCCGCAGGCAAAAGAGCGTTTCCTGAACGGTGAGCCGTTTGTGGTGCGATTCCTGGTAGAACCGAACGAGGATATAGTAGTTCATGACCTGATTCGCGGCGATGTGACAATCAACTCGAACATACTGGATGACAAAGTGCTGTATAAGTCGTCTGACCGACTGCCGACGTATCACCTTGCCAACATCGTGGATGATCACCTGATGGGCATTACCCACGTTATCCGCGGCGAGGAGTGGTTGCCGAGTGCACCGCTGCACGTGCTGCTGTACAAGGCATTTGGCTGGGAAGATACGATGCCGCAGTTTGCGCACCTGCCTCTGCTGCTCAAGCCAGACGGCAACGGCAAACTGAGCAAACGCGACGGCGATAGGTTGGGATTCCCTGTTTTCCCGCTGGAGTTCCATAACCAGAAAGACGGCACAGTGAGCAGTGGCTACCGTGAGAGCGGTTATTATCCCGAGGCGGTGATTAACTTCCTGGCGTTGCTGGGTTGGCACGCATCGGGTGACCAGGAGATGTTCTCGATGGACGAACTGATAGCCCAGTTCTCGCTGGAGCGAGTAAGTAAGTCCGGCGCAAAGTTCGACTATGAGAAGGGTAAGTGGTTCAACCACCAGTACCTGCAACTGCGCTCAAACGAGCAACTGGCAGAAGAGTTCCGACCGATACTCGTTGAAAAGATCGGCGAGCGTGCGGTAAAGAACATCGGCAAGGAAAAAGTGGCGCATATCATCGGATTGATGAAAGAGCGTGTGTCGTTCGTGAGCGAACTGTGGGAGCAATGCAACTTCTTCTTTGTAGCGCCTGAGGAGTATGACGAGAAGTCGCTGAAGAAACGCTGGAAAGAAGATTCGCCGAAGCACATGCGCGAACTGCTTGCTCTGCTGAAAGCCCAGAAAGACTGGAGTGCCGAGGCACTGGATGCCGCCGTGCTGCCGTGGATTGAGCAGCAGGGCTACGGCCTGGGCATCGTGATGAACGCCTTCCGTATATGTCTGGTGGGCGCAGCACGCGGCCCGCATATCTGGGCAATAACCGATGTGCTGGGCAAAGATGAGGTGCTTAGCCGTGTGGAGAACGCCCTAAAACGACTTTGATTTTGGTTTTGCGGAAGCCGCAAATCTGCTCGCAAAAAATCCACAATCAGGAAAAAATAGACAGGTCTATAATTTATCGAATATAAAACCATGAGAACAAACTTAAGTTCACAGATTTCGCTCAGTCGGGTAGCGAAGAAACTGTACAAACCCGATGATGTGTTCGAACTCTCTCGCGTCAGCCGCATGGAGAAAGTGAAGACCCGTATCTACGAGACCGGCAAGGAAGGTGCTATCACTGTAGCACAATACATCGCCGATCAGATCAGTCAGCATCAGAAGGAAGGTAAGAAGTTCGTGCTGAGTGTGATGACAGGTCGCTCGATGCAGGACATCTTTGCCGAACTGGTACGTCTGCATGGTCAGGGATTGAGTTTCCGCAATGTGGTATTGGTGGTAGGTTACGAGTATTACCCGTTGCCGAAGGAGGATGCCGGTTGTCTGGGACAACTCGAGGAGCAGTTTATCAGCAAGGTGGGCATATTGCCGGCTAACGTGATTGCTATTCCCGGCACACTCGCCAAGGAGCAGATCATCGAAGCCTGTGCTGCGTACGAACGCACGATACAGGATCTGGGTGGCATCGATCTGATGCTGTTGGGCATAGGTCGTGGCGGAAACATCGCCTTCAACGAACCCGGTACGCAGTTCAACAGCGAGACGCGTCTGGTACTGCTGGACAACAACAGCCGCGCTGACGCCAGCGAACTGTTCGGAACGCCCGAGGCTGTGCCCGTGGGCGCCATCACGATAGGTATAGGCACTATCCTCCGTGCTCGTGAGATCCTGATGGTAGCCTGGGGCGATCACAAAGCCGAACAGGTGGCACGTGCCATCGAGGGTGACGCTACGCCGGCATGCCCCGCATCGGCATTGCAACTCGCCACAAACGCACATGTGGCACTCGACCTGTCGGCTGCTGACAGACTGACGAGAATAAGCAAACCGTGGATGGTAACCAGTTGCGAGTGGGACGACCAACTGATTCGCAAAGCCATCGTATGGCTGTGTCAGATAACCGACAAACCTATCTTGAAACTGACCAACAAGGACTACAACGATCATGGTCTGTCGGAACTCATCACCTTGTACGGTTCGGCGTATAACTGTAACATCAAGGTCTTCAACGACCTGCAGCACACCATCACCGGTTGGCCGGGCGGCAAACCTAACGCCGACGACAGCAACCGTCCCGAGCGCGCCAACCCCTTCCCGAAAGATGTAGTGATATTCTCGCCTCACCCTGATGATGATGTTATATCGATGGGTGGCACGTTCGCGCGACTCATCAAGCAGGGACACAATGTGCATATCGCTTACCAGACATCGGGCTGCATAGCCGTTTGCGACGATGAGGTCGTTCGGTTCATGGACTTCATGAAAGGCTACAAACTTATGCACCTGCCGGAAGACAAAGTGATTGACAAGAAGTACGAGGAGTACATCCACTTCTTCAACAACGAGAAGATTGGCGACCAGGATACCCGCGAGATTCTGGATATCAAGGCTCTTATCCGTCGCGGTGAGGCTACTGCCGCCTGCCGTCATATGGGACTGCCGCTGGATCATATACACTTCCTGAACTTGCCGTTCTACGAGACCGGCACAATCAAGAAAGGTCCGTTGACGGAGAAAGATATCCGCATTGTGGAAGACCTGCTCAAGCAAGTCAAACCGCAACAGATCTTTGTGGCCGGTGACCTGGCAGACCCGCATGGCACGCACCGCGTATGTACCGACGCTGTGCTCGCGGCTATCGATGACCTGAAGGACTCACCTGCTTGGGACGAGTGGCTGAAGAACTGCCGTATCTGGATGTACCGCGGTGCATGGATGGAGTGGGGAGTTGACCTGATAGAGATGGCTGTACCTATGTCGCCGGAGGAGTTGCGCTTCAAGCGAAACACTATTCTCAAGCATCAGTCGCAGATGGAGAGCGCCCCGTTCATGGGTAACGACGAGCGTCTGTTCTGGCAGCGCGCCGAGGACAGAAACCACGCTACAGCCGAACTATACGCGCAGTTGGGATTAGCCAATTATGAAGCCATTGAGGCCTTCGTCCAGTATCATCCATTGTAAAAAAACATAAATCACAAGATAATGAAAAACATCACATGTTTCGTTCCGTATCAGTCGGAACAACAAGTTCACACTACGCTGCAGAACCTGAGCAAGCAGCCGTTGGTAGCCGAAGTTCATCAGATCAAGGGAGATATACGCTCCACGGAGAATGTGCGCTTCATGGCAGCACACAGTCACACTCCTTACACATTGATTTACACCAAGTTCACGACTCTGTCGTTTGTGCTGTTCGCCTTGGAACGCATGGAGGCACTGATGGAGGATACGGGTGCAGCAATGGCTTATTCCGACCACTTCAACCAGACGGGTAGCATCAGAACGAATGCCCCGGTTATCGATTATCAGTTAGGCGCTCTGCGCGACGACTTTGATTTCGGCTCGGTACTGCTGTATCGAACATCGGCTTTGCAGGAGGCTGTCAGCCGGATGGATGTGACCTATGAGTATGCCGGATTGTACGACCTGCGACTGAAAGTCAGTCAGAAAGGTGCACTGGAGCATATCAACGAATACCTGTACTACGACGTAGAACTGGATACACGCAAGTCGGGAGAGAAACTGTTCGACTACGTTGATCCCAAGAACCGTGGCGTGCAGATTGAAATGGAGAAAGCCGTGACACGTCACTTGAAAGATATAGGCGGTTACCTGGAACCGAAGTTCAAGGATGTGGATATGCAGGGCGGCGAGTTTGAGTACGAGGCATCGGTAGTCATCCCGTGCAAGAACCGCGTGCGCACTATCGACACCGCTATCCGCAGTGCACTCAGCCAGAAAGTTCGCGCTCCGTACAAGTACAACGTCATCGTAGTGGACGACAATAGCGAGGATGGCACGATTGACAAAATCAAAGCCATCGTGGCTGAGGGACACGACAATCTCATCTACATCGCTCAAGACAAGTCGTGGCATGCCATAGGTGGCAACTGGAACGTGGCACTCCATCATCCTAAGTGCGGACGGTTCGCCATCCAGTTGGATAGCGACGACACGTACTACGACGAGAACACCGTGCAGAAGTTCATCGATGCCTTCCATGAGCAGAACTGCGCTATGGTGGTAGGTACGTACCGCATGACGGATTTCGATGGCAATATACTGCCTCCGGGTATCATCGACCACCGCGAGTGGACGCCGGATAATGGCCGTAACAATGCCCTGCGTATCAACGGACTGGGTGCGCCGCGCGGGTTCTATACACCGCTGCTGCGTACAATCAACTTCCCCACTACCAAGTATGGCGAGGATTATGCCGTCGGACTGCGCGTGAGCCGCGAGTACCAGATCGGACGAATATACGACGTGGTGTACAACTGCCGCCGATGGGAGGACAATTCCGACGCCAACTGCGATATAGTAGCCATGAATGCCAACAACTTCTACAAGGATCGTATCCGTACGTGGGAGTTGAAGGCTCGTATAGCAATGAACAAGAAGCAATGAATGTAAGAGTCGGTATAATGACTGCACCGCATATACGCTGTGAGCAACGCCCGGAAGGTGTGTTGCTCCGCGATGTGCGGATAGGTATAGGCTTCCACTGGGATAGGACAGAAGACCAACTGTTTGAGGGCTCGATGGAGATCCGTGACAATGGCGATGGCACACAAACAGCCATCAATACCCTGGATGTGGAGGATTATCTGTCATCGGTTATCACATCGGAGATGAGTGCTACCTCCTCGCTCGAACTGCTGAAGGCGCATGCGGTTATCTCCCGTTCGTGGGTGCTTCGTCCGATGGTGGAGAGAGCCCGGAGCCAAGAGCCCAAAGCCAATAGCCGCGAGGGGTATGTCGATACGCCCGAACGTCGCATCGTATGGTACGAGCGTGATGCGCATGTCGGGTTCGATGTGTGTGCGGATGACCATTGTCAGCGCTACGAAGGCATAACCCGCCGTGATGCTCACCCTGAGGCTGCGGCACGCGTGCGTCAGGCTGTGGAGGCTACAAGAGGTTTGGTGCTCGTTGACCCGACCGATGGCGATGCTATATGCGACACGCGGTTCTACAAGTCGTGCAGCGGACGAACCGAACTGTTTGAGAACGCATGGGCTCCGCATCACTACCGTTACTTGGAAAGCGTAGAGTGTCCGTACTGCAATACGAACGACAAACGCGTGTTGAGCCAGGTGCTCAACAACTATGACCAGGAGACGCAGGATTTCTACCGCTGGACTGTTCGTTACAAGGCTGACGAGTTAGCGACTATCGTTCGTGAGCGCTCGGGCATTGACTTTGGAGATATTCAGGAACTCAAGCCCGTCAAGCGCGGTCCGTCAGGGCGCATCTACGAACTGGAGATCATCGGCAGCAAGCATCGTATGGTGGTGGGCAAGGAACTTGAGATCCGCAAGTGGCTTAGCCATTCGCATCTGTACAGTTCGGCGTTTGATGTCGAGCGCGACGGCACGGATTTCGTGCTGCGCGGCAAAGGCTGGGGACACGGTGTAGGCCTGTGCCAGATTGGTGCAGCAGTGATGGCTGACCGTGGCTTTACTTATGAGCAGATATTAGCCCATTATTTCCCGGGCTCACAGCTCAAGCGAATTTAGTAAGTGTCAACCTAACGTGGTTGACTGCCAATCATTTGACCATGAATCATCATCTACACATAGTGCTACTGTCTGCGGCCGTCCTGCTTTTGGCAGGGCAGAGCAGGGCGGATGTGCCACAGAATATCCGTGAGGAGTTCCGTATGACACAGCCTCTGCTCACCGACCAACAGACACAGCACGAGACACTTCCGCAGGTTGCCGCATCACGCGACAGCCTTGTGCGTGTAACGACGAAGTATATTCACACCTATATCGACACTATTCGTGTCGTGCGGTTTAGCGAGGACAGTATCCCCCGTACTGACACAATCATTACCTATGCCGATTCTGCCAGCCGCAAGGGACACTACGTGCAGGCATACATCGGTGGCGGTTACGGCTCGATAGGATTCCGTCTTGATCAAAATCATGGCGGTAAGGTGACTGGGTTCGCCACCGGGCGCGCCCAAGTGCAGTACGCCTATTTCTTCCACGAGCATTTGGGCATAGGAGCAGGTGTGTGGTTCGAAAATCTCTCATCAGTTGCCTCGCTGGCTAACGGCAAGGAGTACACGGATTTTGTGTTCCTGGACCGCATTGACACCAACGGCGAACCGCATTACAACCACACGGCACGTGTGTATGGGTGGAAGGAACGTGCTACATTGTTCAATCTGGCTGTACCTGTGTCGCTGCAAACGCAGTGGTGGGACGAGGCTGGCGAGGTGGGTATATTCGGCGCATTGGGTATAGCCCCGGCGTTTGCTGTAGCGCAGAAGTACCGATTGGTGGAAGGCGATGTCGAGCATTTCGGAGTGTATCCTAAGTGGGGACTGACGCTCGACGGCATGACAGATCACGAGTATGCGCGTAACACCGACGACCCCGCATTGTATATATCCAAACCTACAGCACAGGGTAAGATGGATGTCAAACCTATGGCAACCGTGTTTGCCGAGGTTGGTGCCTTGGTGAACCTCAACCGCCAGTTGGATATGAT
>JAFXSS010000093.1 GCA_017525455.1 Paludibacteraceae bacterium | reverse complement strand
CCCTTCGTCAAATAGTAACACTAACCGTAGAAAATGGTGTGGAAATTGGCGGTATGATTACAGAAGACTTAACGCTATATCCAAATGTGCACTATATAGTTACAAATAATTTGGCAGTTCCATCTGGGGTCACTTTAACCATAAAGCCAGGAACTATCTTGAAATTTAAAGATAATAGAGGTATCTCTATAAGTTCTGGTGCTAGACTTGAGGCCATAGGAACTCCTGATAGTATGATCGTATTCACTAAAGCGGATGGGGGATTAGGAAAAATTGGACCTTTTAGTTTTTATAATTCGCCAAATGGGAATGAACAAAGAATATACTATGGTATCTTTGAAAATTTCAATTCTAATGTCGTCCGTTCTGTTTTAATCTCTTCTCGTTTGTCAGATTGTGTTGTAAGGAATATAGCAGGTCCTATTTTTGAGGCAGGTTATTACAATTTAACTCATGAGAGATTAAATATTTACAATGTGGCCCGTTTAAGACAAAACACTGGGGTAGGCGGTGTAACTTACGCTAATTGTAATATTGTCGGTGATTTAGCTTTTGACTGGAAAGATATTAATGCTTCTCAAAATAGAGATATTATTAATGCCACTTTAAATGTAGGTGGTTCAGTACAGGTTTTTAGTCAACAAATACCCTCATATTGGGGTTCTGGCAGGGAAGATATTGTAAGAAGACGAGTATTAGATATAGAAAGCGGTCATGGCACTAGCTATCTCGACTTATCCAATATGCTGACTCGACCTGCACGAGAAGCGCATGGTATAGTTTGGAAAATATTAGTAGATGGCATTGATGCACAAGATGAATTTGAGCTGTTGCCCCCTATTGGTGTAGGAACGCATCGTTGTGACGTGTATTTCAATCGTCCTATGGATGTAAGTATTGCACCTTCTATCTCGTTTGGCGTGCGTCAGCCCTATACGCAACACCAAGTTGCTGAAAATGGTTCATGGTCTGCGGATAGTACCATCTATACGGCATACTTTACCATTGATGGCAAATCGGTTACAGATGGTCTTAACACCTTCTATGTATATGGAGCAAAAGACGATGAACATTTTGACATTCCGGATGAGAAAAATCGTTTCAAAATGGAAGTAGCTGCAGCCGGCTCGATGAGTACAGGTTTGATGGCAGAAGCCGGTCTTGGTAAAGTAACGCTTACGTGGGAGACCGATGAAGAGGACTTCGCCGATCTTCTTGGATACAACATCTACCGTTGGACAGATGACACCATTTGGTATAATAACAACAAGAATTGGCGCATAGATACCCTCTGTGTCAACTCGACGCTTATTGACTCGCAAGATACCGCATTTGTGGGTTACAACGTAGTGCCCGGAAAAGATTATTACTATGTCATCCGTCAGGTGACCACATCGCTCACTTCGTACGACCTCTCGAATGCCGTAGTAGCTCGTCCGCTAACGGCTATCAAGGGTGACGCGAATGGTTCTATGACGGTCGATGTAGCGGATGTTATTACTGAAGTAAACTACATCACCCGCCAAAACCCGCAACCGTTTATCTTCGAAGCAGCCGATGTAAACTCTGATGATCAGGTGAACATCATCGATGTCGTAGCTACCGTGGATCTCATTCTTCATCCGCAAGCCGGCTCGCAGGCAATTCAGGAAAACACGGCTTTCTACTACATCGAGAACGGTATTCTTTATGTAGAAAGTGATGTAGTTCTTGGCGGTGTACAATGCACCTTTGCCGCGGAGAAAGACCATCCGTTTGCCACGTTGGACGCCCTCAAAGGCTTTGAGACAGTTGGCACATGGCAGAACGAAGAGCAGTATATGTTCATGGCTTATTCGATGTCCGGCAAGACACTCGGTGTTGGCAAGACAGCTCTGCTCCAGATAGGCGACGCTGAACTGACCGACATCATCTTCAGCGATGCACAAGGACATAACGTAGCTGCTGCTCCGAAGATCTCTACGGCTTTGGACGGTACGACCTTTGTTCCTGCCGCAAGCAAGTATCTGCAAGAAGGAGCATTGTACATCAAATACGGCAAGCATATCTACAATGTAATGGGTACTCTAATCAAGTAAAACCATGCGACGCTTCATCATCCTTTTATTGAGTGCTTTGCCTCTTCTTGCGTCAGCGACTAACACCCTCTCGCTGTCCAGCGTCTCCGGTCACCCCGGAGAGACGCTGACGGTGAGTGTGTCGCTGGCGAACGACGATGCGGTAACAGCATTGCAGGCGGCGATTCCGTTAGGCGAACATTTGCAATATGTCGCCAACTCCGCTTTGCTGAATAGCACACGCGCCAACGGACATAGTTTGGTAGCTTCCGCTTCCGATGATACGCTTCGTATAGCCGTTTTCTCGCTGACACAAGCGGCACTAAACGGCAACGAAGGCGAGTTGTTTACTTTCCAGGTGAAGCTTGGCAATGAGCCTGCTACGTATCCGCTGAAAGCAGAAACGGTAATGACCGGAACAAATGGTCAGGCTTTGGAGAGCAATACGGCGAATGGTTCATTGACCTTACTGTCCCCGAAAATTGAAGTAGTGACCAAATTGTTAGACTACGGACATATTCCTATCCGCGCCAACTACACCAAAACGCTGCAAGTTCGAAATGTAGGTAATGAACCTCTTCATATTAGCAATGTCATCTTTTCCGCCTCGGAGTTCTCTGTGTCCGAAACGGAATACACCATTGCAGCAGGACAGACACAGAACATCGTGATCACCTTTGCTCCAACTGTTCATGGCGCGATTAGTGAGCGAGTACGCTTGCGTTCCGATGCGATCAACGATCCCGATGTATATGGAGCCAATGTCTGCCAACTCATCGCGGATCCGTTCTCTGTTAACGAACTGCGTATGCAAACTGCTTCCGGTGTGTCGGATGACACAGTGACCGTGCGCGTACGAATGAATAATATGGAGTCTATCGTAGGCGTGCAGTTCTCGCTCAAGATGCCTAAGCAATTAGAGTTCATCGCCGGTAGTGCGTCTCCATTATCTCGCGCGAATGGTCATCAAGTACTCTCTACCATGTCACACGACACCCTGACTCTTTTGCTATATTCTCCCGT
>JAFXSS010000092.1 GCA_017525455.1 Paludibacteraceae bacterium | reverse complement strand
GCACGAGCTGCCACCAGCACATCCCACATCTCCACGCGTGCCTCGGGCCAGTTGGCGCTCACCAGAATCAGGTCGTAGTCATCACCCCACACGTTGCGCGCCCATACGGGGAAACGCACATCGTAGCAGATGAGCATCAGAATCTTTACGCCCTGATAAGTAAATACGGTACGTTTCTTGCCAGGGGTGAAGAATCGGTCCTCGCCTCCGGTGGCATACAGGTGACGTTTGTCGGTGAACTGCGGCGTATCGTGCGGTGAAAGCAGGAACCCGCGGTTATGCAGCGTATCGCCATCGCGGCAGATGAATGTGCCGGCTATGGCTACACCCGTCTCGTCAGCCGTCTGCTGCAGCGTGGTCATCGTGTAGCCGTCTGTCGGCTCGGCCAGTTCGGGATGATTCACACAGAACCCCGTACTGAACATCTCCGGCAGCAGCGCCATATCGGCCTTACCGGCCAATGCAGCGATACGTGCTACGGTGTCACCGACGTTTTTGCGAACATCACCCCAGGCCACAGGGTACTGCAATACTGCTATCCTCATTTCGCCTTGGGCTTGCTGATAGTCTCGCGCATAGCGGTATCAGCCTGGATGTTCTGCATGCGGTAATAATCCATTATACCCAGGTTGCCGTTCTTGAACGCCTCAGCCATTGCTTGCGGTACGAGCGCCTCAGCCTCAATCACCTTGGCGCGGGCTTCCTGTGCCTTGGCTTTCATCTCCTGCTCGTTGGCAATAGCCATCGCACGGCGCTCCTCGGCCTTGGCTTGGGCAATGTTCTTGTCAGCCTCAGCCTGATCCATCTGCAGCTGTGCACCAATGTTCTTACCTACGTCGATATCGGCTATATCGATACTCAAAATCTCAAATGCCGTACCGTCGTCCAGACCTTTCGACAACACAAGCTTGCTGATGCTGTCAGGGTTCTCCAGCACCTGCTTGTGACTCTCGGCGCTACCGATGGAGCTGACTATACCTTCGCCTACACGGGCCAGGATCGTATCCTCGCCTGCACCGCCTACCAATTGTTTAATGTTCGCGCGCACGGTCACGCGTGCCTTGGCTATCAGCTGTATACCATCCTTGGCCACAGCAGCTACCGGAGGTGTATCGATCACCTTGGGATTGACGGACATCTGCACAGCCTCAAACACGTCACGACCGGCCAGGTCGATAGCCGTTGCCATACCGAACGGGAGTTGAATGCCTGCCTTGCTGGCGCTCACCAGAGCATGTACCACACGCTCTATATGTCCGCCGGCCAGGAAGTGAGCCTCCAGACCGTCACGTTTCACATCCTGCAAACCGGCCTTGTGAGCCTCAATCATACAGTTGACGATCTTCGTGGGCGGTACACGACGAATTCGCATCAGAAACAGTTGAATCAGTGAGATACGTACACCGCTGACTTGCGCATTGATCCACAACATGAACGGTACATAATAGAAGAACACGATCAGTGCAATCGCAAGTAGCACAAACAGAATAATTTGTAATGCTTCCATACTATTGAGTTTTTAATTTATTATCTTTCAACGCAGCGCTCTAACGTTTGTCAGCTTCAGCAGTCTCTTCCATCTCCTCTGCCTCCTTCTGCAATCGGGCAATTTTCTTACCGGGTTCAGCCAGTTCAACCTTGTCGTCGATCTTCGCGTCCAGCCCCATCTTCTCTATTGCACGGCTCTTGTAGAATGCATACACAGCCACTGCTGTGGCAGCCAGCACTACAAAGAACGTGATATGACCCGCCGTGGCACCTATTGCCATATAGGC
This sequence comes from Paludibacteraceae bacterium, assembly GCA_017525455.1. Taxonomy (GTDB): domain Bacteria; phylum Bacteroidota; class Bacteroidia; order Bacteroidales; family Paludibacteraceae; genus Colicola. The sequence goes on along the minus strand of JAFXSS010000092.1, from coordinate 13,226 downwards.
ATATACCACCGCTCCTATCAGACACGCTCCTCCCGCTACACCGGCTATACCTACACCCGGGATAAGGAACAACTCCAGCACCAGCAGCAGTACACCTGCCAGCGACAACAGTACAAGAATCAGGATATTCATAGCGTAAATGTTTTAGTAGTTTTCTGCTCAGTATTAGTAGTAGTCAATCGATTAACTTTGTTTACGGCTCATGCCGCATATCCGATTGTGCAAATCAGCATACAAAGTTACGACTTTTTTTTCAATTATGCAAATATTTTTTCGTTTTTATTTCTTCAACCCCACATTTAGCCATTCTGTCATGCACAGATACATAATCATCTCCTGTTGCAACACCCAATTTTGCATCGTTTTTTTTCACACTTGCAAAAAAAAATCATTTTTTTATCATTTTTTTACAACGCGCTGTATTTCTGCATATTCAGAAGTATTTTTTTTGCTATTTTTGGTGCAAAAACGGCCTTTTTTGAGGCTAAAATATGCCCTGAAGGCTGTATCGAAATGGCTATAATATAGAGGGGGTATGTTTTCTGACGGCTGGTTTTTGATGCTGATTCAGATCAGGAAATTATGCCTCCTTCCAACTAATTATTAACTTTTATAAATCTTTAATTGTATGGTAACACTCAATCAACCTAACCTTGACGACCGCGATGATTTGCACATCGTGGAGTATTTGAACCTCGATTCACTTCCTGAGCCATTGCAGCGCATGCTCTCGCTGGCTGTCACACCTGCCGAACGCGACATGCTGTTACTCGCTACACTCACCGCTACCAGTGCCTGTCTGCCCAAACTCTATTTCCGTTATGGGCCAACCGGCAAACGGTATTACGCCATAATTTTGGCTAATGTTGGCTTAATTGACGACTGGCTCCTCAAATCCTAGACAATACTCGAGGGTATATCGTAAATAGTAAATGATTTTATGGCAAAAGTAATTTATGCAGATGTTATCGCCTCAGTATGGGGCGCATTGGATTCCGTCAAGGACGGACAGAAATACCGCAAACGTCTCATCAGTCGCAGGCACGAATATACGATGTCTGCCAACTACGACGAACATGGCAACAAGTTCCATCAACTGTTTTATTACCACTTCCACGAAGGCGAGTGGTCGCAGAGCGCAACGCGCAACCGAGCTATCATCAAGGCGGCACAGCGCACCGCACATGACATCGAATATATATGCAGCCATCCCGAGCAGTTCGACTCGCATATCGTAGCCGCAGCCTTGCAGTGGCGCCTGCGGCACGCTGCCCACCTGGCTACATCTCCAGCCAACGGCAAACGGTACACTCACTTTTACAATTTCGTGTATGTTACCTTGTACCGCGAGATACGCGAGCAACTGAACGCGCAGTCCGAACGGGATGGCTGTGATCAGGAGGCAGCGATTTGTTTGTAGCGCTCGATGAGTTTGTTATGGCGGATGAAGCCGTAAACGGCGACAAGGAGTGCGCCGAAAAGATCGAGAATAAGATCCTGCATAGAGTCGCGCAAGGCATCATGGCCGCACAGCGGAATGTCCTCGGGCGTGATAATAGAACTGGTTGTGGTGGCCATGAACTGCTGCGTATTGGTGCCCATAAGGTTGTCGTACGAATATTCAAGGATCTCCCAGAAAGCCCCTAAACCTAATGAGAACATCACCAGAAAAAGACACAGGAACCACTTGTTGAAGTATATATACTTGTCGTTCTCTGCCATGATAACATGAATGAGCCAAAGGGCAATCATCGACAGCAGAAAACCGCTCTCGGCATGTAGCAGTTTGTCCCACCACCGCACACGTCCGTACAGGTTGAGCCCGTCACCCAGTATAAGCGAGGAAAAGCAAAAAATAACAATGAACACCGAGAGTATCCACGGCACTTCGATTAGGAAGCGCTTGCGAAGCAACTGCGGCAGGTACATCACTAGCAGCATGGCTACATACTGCAGTCCGCGGAACACAATCTCGTCCCATGAACTTTGCGCCACAATGAGCCAGGTAACATTGGCCACAGCCATCACGGCTATCAGCCACGTGGCGATACGGTTTAACTTATGAAGATTTTCTCTACGCATGGTATGAGTCTTGGTTTTTGCACAAAATGATGTACAAAAGTACAAAAAATTTCTGACATTTGCAAATATCCGCGCCTAAAAAATGCACCTCCATGCAAATTTTCTGAGCAGAGATTTGCAAATATACATTTTTTTTCGTACCTTTGTGGACGAAACATGAATATAAACGTCATAGCATTATGAAGAGAGTTGTCATGAACTATCAGGCAGGCGTGGGAACAATGAGCGAACTGATGGAGTCCGAAGCTATGCTCCTGATGGCGGAGAATGCATATACCGATGCACGTATAACATGCCTCTCGGCACAACGGAAATTTCAGGATTACAACAAATAGTGTCTTGAGAAACACAACAAGTGGTGTCAGCCCTGGGGGAAGCATGCGCAGAAATGACAGAGCTAACTCCATACAAAGTTACACCAATGTTGCACAATTCCGAATTTTCGACAAACAAAACAAAAAAATCGAAAAGTATTTGCTTTTTTAGAAAAATTATTGTACCTTTGCAGCCGCTTGTAAAGAAGGCACCTTGCGTAAAGGCACTTCTTTATATTTCTTGTTTTTTGATATAATGAGTAAAAATTTAGTAATTGTAGAGTCACCGGCGAAAGTCAAAACGATTGAAAAGTTTCTCGGTTCAGACTACCGCGTACTGTCGTCGCAAGGACATATCCGCGACATCGAAGGTACAGGCAAACACAATATCGGTATCGATTTTGAGCACGGTTATACCCCCAACTACGTGCTCGAACCCTCCAAATTGCATCTGATTGATACGCTCCGCAAGGAAGCCGGCAAGGCTGAGACAGTCTGGCTTGCCTCAGATGAGGACCGCGAGGGAGAAGCCATAGCATGGCACTTGAAAGAGGTGCTCAAACTTCAGCAAGCCAACACGCATCGTATAGCCTTCCACGAGATAACCGAAACGGCTATCAAGGACGCTATTGCCCATCCGCGTGACATCGATTATAACCTTGTCAACGCCCAGCAGGCTCGCCGCGTGCTGGATCGTATAGTAGGCTTTGAACTCAGTCCTGTACTGTGGCGCAAAGTTTCTGCCGGATTGAGCGCCGGACGCGTGCAGTCGGTAGCCGTACGACTGGTGGTAGAACGCGAGAGAGAGATCGAGCAGTTCACTCCCACTGCACAGTACAAGGTTTCAGCCGACTTCACCGGCAAGGACCGACAGGGCGACAAGGTAACACTGCACACCGAACTGAACCACCGGTTTGCTACAGAGCAGGAGGCACGCGAGTTCCTGACGAGTTGTGCCAATTCTACATTTACTATCCAATCCATACAGAAACGTCCCGTACGCCGTACGCCTGCAGCACCGTTCACCACCTCGCTCCTGCAACAGGAGGCTGCACGCAAACTACACTTCCCGGTATCGAAAACAATGCGCCTGGCACAGTCGCTATACGAAGCCGGACATATAACATACATGCGTACGGACTCCGTCAACCTGTCGTCGCTCGCCATAGGTACGGCCAAGAAACAGATCATCGACACCTACGGTGCCGAGTATCACAAGGCACGTAACTACCATACCACTACTAAGGGTGCACAGGAGGCACACGAGGCTATACGTCCCACATACATCAACCATGTCACGGCCGGCAACAACGAGGACGAACGTCGTCTGTACGACCTGATACGCAAGCGCACACTCGCCTCACAGATGGCGGATGCCGAACTGGAGCAGACACGTATGGAGATTGCCACTTCTGCATCAACATACCTGTTCGTGGCCAGCGGCGAGGTGGTGCTGTTCGACGGATTCATGCGCGCATACGTTCAGTCAACCGACGATGACAGCGAGCAGGAAGCGACAGGTCTGATGCCGGCCATGGCTGAAGGCGATGTGCTGAAACTCGACAAGTGTATCAGCCGTGAGAGTTTCACCGCTGCACCGGCACGATACAACGAAGCTACACTCGTCAAGAAAATGGAGGAACTGGAAATAGGCCGACCGTCAACCTATGCCACCATCATCGAGACTATCCAGGCACGCGACTACGTACAACGCGGCAACGTGCCCGGCAAGAAGCGCTCGTACAACACACTGACACTGAAGAACGGTGTCATCGCAGAAAAGAAACAACAGGAGAATGTAGGCGCCGAGTCGCAACGCCTGTTGCCAACGGATCTGGGACGCATAACCAACGATTTTCTGGTAGAGCAGTTCCCTGCTATACTTAGCTACGATTTCACCGCAAAAGAGGAGCAGAACTTCGATAAGATAGCCGAGGGCAAAGCCGACTGGACAAAGGTCGTCGATTCATTCTACAAAACCTTCCACCCGCTCATTAGCCAAGTACCGTCTGGTAAGATTGCCGGGCGCACACTGGGTATTGACCCCAAGACCGGCGAGGAGGTGCATGTGCGCATCACCAAAAACGGTCCGTGCGTACAGATAGGCAACACCGATGGCGAAAAACCGCGATTTGCATCGCTGCAGAAAGGACAGTCAATATTCACCATCACGCTCGATGAGGCACTGCAACTGTTCGACCAGGCACTGCCAATTACTCTGGGTGACCACAACGGTGATGATGTGATTGTAGCCGACGGCAAGTACGGACCGTACGTACGTATAGGCAAGACATTTGCTTCGCTGCCCAAAGGCACCGATCCGTTCAGCATGACACTGGAGAGCGCCGTTGCACTCGTGGAGCAGAAGCAGAACGCTGCACTGCCAATCCATGACTGGGGAGAGATCAAGGTTCTGCGCGGACGATACGGCGCATATATCAAGCAGGGCGAGACTAACTATCGTATACCCAAATCCACCGATGTCGAACATATGACCCAGGAGGATGCTATAGCACTCATCAATGCCACGCCAGCGGAAGGCGAACAGAAAAAACGCTTCGTTCGCAGACGCAGCAAGTAGCGCATAGCACACCCCTATCAAGCACTATCAGATGGCACTCCACAACGATATAGGTCACCTCGGCGAAGATGCTACATGCGAGTATCTGACCGGAAACGGCTACAAGATTGTGGAGCGTAATTGGCGTTTGGGGAACATTGAGATCGATGTAATAGCCGAGAACAAGCAGGATCTGGTGTTAGTGGAAGTCAAGACACGCACCACCACCTTTGCCGATGTCAATCCCGAGCAGTATGTCGACGAACATAAACGCCGGTTCATGACCATTGCCGGCAATGCCTACGTCAAACATCACAATATAAGCAAGAACCTACGATTCGACATCTGTGGTGTATTGTGGAACAAACAGACTAACCGCGCTGACGAGATACACTACTATGAGAATGCATTCACCCCGAGCCTGAGGTCGGTCAACTCTGGCTCATACAACGGCGAGTGGAAATGGCATAGAAAATAGATGGCAGATTTCGAGTACGATATTATTGTTGTAGGTGCAGGCCACGCAGGCTGCGAAGCTGCATCGGCGGCAGCACGTATGGGCAGCCGCACGCTACTCATCACCATGGATATGAATACCATAGGTCAGATGAGTTGTAACCCTGCCGTGGGAGGTATAGCCAAAGGACAGATTGTCAGGGAGATAGATGCACTGGGAGGACAGATGGGAATCGTAACCGACCGCTCTGCCATACAGTTCCGTATGCTCAACCTGAGCAAAGGTCCGGCTATGTGGAGCCCGCGCAGCCAGAGCGACCGCAAGCAGTTTATTCAGCAATGGATCAAACGCCTCACCACAACCGACAATTTATATATATGGCAAGATGAGGTAGTGCACTTATTAATTGATAATCAATCAAATAGCAGCTCGTCCGATGCTAATCATCCTACCGTCAGCGGAGTGGTAACACGGCTGGGCGTACAGTTCAAGGCACGTGCAGTTATACTTACCAACGGAACGTTCTTATCGGGATTATTACACTTTGGGCGCACACAACTTCCCGGCGGTCGCATCGCAGAAAAAGCAAGTATCGGTCTGACGGAGCAACTCGTGACACTGGGCTTTGCTGCGCATCGCATGAAGACCGGTACACCTGCCCGGCTGGACAAACGTAGCATCGATTTCTCTGCCATGCAAGAGCAGCAAGGCGACAACACAGAGCAGAAGTTCAGTTTCCTGCCATCCGTACGCCGCGAACTCAAGCAGATGAGTTGCTACATCACCTACACCAATCCCGACACCCACGCCATACTGCGTCGCGGACTGCCTGACTCACCGCTGTACAACGGACAGATACAAAGCATCGGTCCGCGCTACTGCCCGAGCATAGAAACGAAGATCGTAACCTTTGCTGACAAGGATCAGCACCAACTCTTCCTGGAACCAGAAGGCGTGGACTCCAATGAATATTATGTAAACGGGTTCAGTTCATCAATGCCCTGGCAGATACAACTTGAGGCACTGCACAGCGTGCGCGGACTGGAACATTGCGTAATGTATCGCCCAGGCTATGCCATCGAGTATGACTATTTCGACCCCACACAATTGCACGCCACGCTCGAAACGAAATTGGTACACAACCTGTTCTTTGCAGGACAGATCAACGGCACAACAGGCTACGAGGAGGCTGCAGGACAAGGCATCATTGCAGGCATCAATGCCCACCAGAGCATTAACGGCGGACGGCCGCTTGTACTCTCACGCGATGAGAGTTATATAGGTGTACTGATTGACGACCTGACGCACAAAGGTGTGGATGAGCCATACCGTATGTTCACCTCGCGCGCCGAGTACCGCATACTGCTGCGTCAGGACAATGCCGACGAGCGCCTGACCACCCTATCCTATGACTTGGGATTGGCTGACGCTGAGCGCTACGGTCTGTACACTGCCAAGCAGGATGCCAAACAACGCATCTCTACCCACCTACAATCCACCTCGTCGGCCACACCTGCCTGCCGCGCACTGCTGGAGCAACAGGGCTACGCAGCCTCATCGGCTCACGGCTCGCTCAGCGAGATGCTTATGCGGCCTAATATCACACTGCGCGATATCATAGCGATCGACAGTGCACTGCAAACGCTGATCGGCACACTACCCGACCGACAGAACGAGATTATCGACAGCGTGGAGATCGACATCAAGTACAGCGGATACATAGCCCGCGAACGTATGGCAGCCGACAAACTCCACCGTCTGGATGCTATCAAGATACCCGCCGATTTTCGCTACAACGAGTTGCAATCGCTATCCACCGAGGCACGGCAGAAACTTACCGCTCTGCAACCCAAGACCATCGGCGACGCCTCGCGCATACCCGGTGTGAGTCCTAATGACATCAGCGTACTGCTGGTGCTGATGGGAAGGTGATATAGTTCTGTCAGCGTTGCGGTCTAAACAAAATGTTTCACGTGGAACATTACACAAAAGAAATAAACAGTTACATATATGACTTTAGAACAACTGAAACGGGACGTACGTAACGTGCCTGATTTCCCGAAGAAGGGAATTCAATTCAAAGACATCACCACCATCATTAGCGATCCTGACGAACTGCGCTTCATGCGCGATGAGCTGACTGCCATGTACCGCGACAAAGGCATCACCAAGATAGTAGGCATCGAGAGTCGCGGATTCATACTCGCTCCCGCAGTAGCCATCGAACTGGGTGCAGGTTTTGTGCCTATCCGCAAACAAGGCAAACTGCCGGCAAAGACGATCGAAATAAGCTACGAAAAGGAGTATGGCATCGACTTTATGCAGATACATAAGGATGCCTTGAGCCCTAATGATGTAGTATTGCTGCACGACGACATACTTGCCACAGGCGGTTCGATGCTCGCTGCAGTAGAACTAATCAGGAAATTGGGTGTAAAAACGATTTATGCCAACTGTCTGATTGAACTGGAGGGGCTGAACGGCAAACGATTCCTGGCCGACAGAGGCATCGATTGCGAGTGCTTGATGGGTATTGAAGTCGACGAATAAATTGTGAGCGCCAAATCCGAACATATAGCCTCCCTGTTACAGCGTATACCAGAACAACCTGGCGTGTACCAGCATCTAAATGATGCCGGTGAGGTGATATATGTAGGTAAGGCAAAGAACCTGAAGCGACGTGTAAGCAGCTACTTCAGCAAGGATCAAACCTCGCTCAAGACCAGACAGCTGGTAGCACACATAGCAGACATCAAGTACGTGGTTGTGGAGAGTGAGCAGGATGCTTTTCTGCTGGAGAACAACCTGATCAAGCAGTACCAGCCGCGCTACAATATCCTGCTCAAGGATGGCAAGAGTTACCCGTATATCTGCATCACTCGAGAGGCGTATCCTCGCATATTCAAGACTCGGCAAAAGGATAAACGCGGTGGAGAGTATTTCGGGCCATACAGCTTTGCCAACGCTGCCGACACGGTGCTCGAACTAATACACAATCTCTATCCAATCCGCACATGCAACACACCCATGACGGCTGATGGCGTGGATAAAGGCAAATACAAAGTATGCCTGAAGTACCATATCCGCAAGTGTTGCGGCATCTGTGAACAGCGCACCACCAATGATCAGTACAACGAGTACATTCAATCAGCCAAGAAAATCATCCGTGGTGATGCGCATGAGATTAGCCGTCAACTGATGGACAGAATGCAGCAACTGTCAGCTCAGATGCGATACGAGGAAGCTGAACAAGTCAAGCAGAAGTACTTGCTGGTAGAGAAGTTTCGATCAAAAACCGTCGTCACCAACACATCAATCAGCGAACTGGACGTGTTTGGCTACGACGAACAGGATGACCAGATATACATCAGCATGCTGCACATACATAACGGCAGCATAGTACAAGGTCGCACGTTGGAGTGTAAACGTAAACTGGATGAAAGCCACGAACAACTGCTGGCTTACGGTATAATAGCATTGCGCGATATACTGGAGAGCCGGACAAAAGACATACTGGTGCCATTCATACCGGACTATGTAGGAGAAGATATACACATCAATGTCGCTACCGGTGGCGACCGGCGCAAACTGCTTGAACTGGCTTCACAGAATGTACGGCAGTACAAAGCCGATAGGCTGAAGCAGGCCGACAAACTCAATCCTGACCAACGGGCAATTCGCATATTGACCGAATTGCAGAAACTTATCGGTTTACCGCTGCTTCCGATGACTATCGATGCTTTCGACAACTCAAGCATACAAGGCACCAATGCTGTTTCTGCCTGCGTTGTTTTCAAAAAAGCCAAGCCCAGCAAGAGCGATTACAAGCGATTTGAGGTTAAAGAAGTTGTCGGACAGGACGATTATGCTACCATGCGTGAAGTAGTAAGGAGACGGTACCAACGAATGATTGACAACGGCGAAGAATTGCCTAATCTAATCATAGCCGACGGAGGCATCGGGCAAATGCATGCCATACGCGAGGCTGTTGTCGATCAGCTAGGATTAGACATACCTATCGCCGGACTGAAAAAAGATGACAAGCACCGCACTCAGACCCTGTTATACGGATTCCCTCCGATGGAGTTCGGACTGCCTGTCACGAGTGAGACCTTCCGACTGCTGACTGCCATACAAGATGAGGTGCACCGATTTGCCATTACCTACCACAAAAAGAAGCGCAGCAAGGCACAAATTCATAGCGAACTTGATGATATTCAAGGAGTTGGCGCTACAACAAGGCAAAAAATCATCCGACATTTCGGCTCAGTCAAGCGCGCTGGTTCAGCCAATCTGGACGAATGGATACAATTGCTCGGAACTAAAAGAGGCACAGCACTTTACGAGCATTTTCAGTCAAAAATAACTCGCTGAGATTTGCATGAAAAGCAGAAACATGAGTACTTATACAATCAAAAAATGCGTAAATGGCACCCTTCAACTGCTAGATGAGCAGGGACAAGAGGTGAATGTTCTGAACATACTGCACGATGCCGAACCGCATCGCGTGTTTGCATTCGAAGGTCAGATGGGTGCCGGCAAAACCACGTTCATCAAACACCTGTGCGAACAAATGGGAACAGACGATGTGGTAAACAGCCCGACATTTGCCATAGTCAATGTGTACGACGTGGCTCTACCCTACCCGGGCGAGGTGTATCACTTCGACTGCTATCGGCTGAAGGATATACGCGAGGCAATGGATTTTGGTGCGGAAGAGTATCTCTATTCCGGCAACTACTGTTTCATCGAGTGGCCGGACAAGATTGAGCCACTCCTGCCGGACGACACCGTGTATATACACATTGTGCCGCAAGCAGACGGCAGCCGACTGCTGACTGTGAAAAAATAAGAACCATAAAATTTACTCTACACACATAGAATATACTCCACTATGAAATCGAACACGCTTACAACAATTACCCTGTGTACGCTGATGGTTATTGGCTGCGCATCGTGCGGGCGGACGACTACCTCTGTATGTGACAACGGCATGCCGCTGCTGCATGTGAGCGGAGAGTACGTACTGACCGAGACCGGCGACACGTTCTACATACAGGGCGTGAACCTGGGTTGCTGGCTCAACCCCGAGGGTTACATGCTGATGATGCCCGGCAAAGAGAGTAATTCACCGCGACTGCTCAATGATCTGTTTTCACAACTTGTCGGTCCTGATGAGACTGCAGCGTTCTGGGAGACGTTCAAAGATCGCTATATCACCGAGGATGATATCCGATTCATCGCCTCCACCCGCGCCAACACGGTGCGACTGCCGTTTCATTACGCGCTGTTGACCGATGATGACTATCTGGGGCGTACCACTCGCGAGGGCTTTGCCCGTCTGGACTCTGCCATCGCATGGTGCAAGCGCTACGGATTGTACGTAGTATTGGATATGCACGATTGCCCGAGCGGACAGACAGGTGACAATATTGATGACAGTTACGGTTATCCGTATCTGTTCCTGAGCGAGAAGAGTCAGGCACAGTTCTGCTCACTGTGGCGCCAGATTGCAGCCCGCTACGAGAACGAGAATACCGTGCTGGGTTACGAAATGATGAACGAACCTATAGCTCATTACTTCCAGCAGGATCTGGATACACTCAATAGTCTGCTGGAGCCGCTCTATGTACGCTGCATCGACAGCATACGTTCTGTGGATAAGCGGCATATCATTCTGCCGGGTGGGGCACAGTGGAACGGCACGTTCCGCGGTGTGTTTACCGGACAAATGCAAGACGACAATCTGCTCTACGCCTGCCATCGCTACGGTCATCCTGCTGACGAAAGCGGCATACTTGATTTTCTGCAGTTCCGCGACTCGCTGCATGTAGCTATGTGTATGACCGAAACCGGTCAACGTCCGCACGAGTGGTTGCGCGAACAGGCAGCCATGCTACACTGCAATCATATCGGCTTGCTATGGTGGCCGTACAAGAAACTTTGCGGTGGCTGCTGGATGCAGGCCGGTGTGCCTGATGATTGGGAGGTCATACGCCAGTTTGCCGCTGCCGACCGTCATACGTACGCAGCTATACAGGCTAACCGCCCGGATATCCGCGCAGCACGGCATGCCATGCAGGCGTATCTGGACAGTATATGTTTTGCTAATTGCCACCCTGACACGGCTTATATCGAGGCATTTGCCAAGTAAGTAATCAGCCTTAACGAAGGGAAAAATGCAGAATTTTGCTCTATTTTGATAAAATATATCGCAGAGATTTGCATTTGTGATGAAATTTTTGTAACTTTGCAGAAATGATAGAGGTAAGAGATATATACAAGTCATTTGGCACTCTGCAAGTCTTACAGGGTGTGTCGCTCTCGATAGAGAAAGGCGAGATTGTGGCCATCGTCGGCAAGTCCGGTGCCGGCAAGACGACTCTGTTGCAGATCATCGGCACGCTGGATCGCCCGGATAGCGGCAGTGTACTGATTGGGGGAACAGATGTGCTGCGTCTGGGTGAAGCGGCATTGGCAGAGTTCAGAAACCGGCATATAGGATTCATCTTTCAGTTTCACCAGTTACTGCCGGAATTCACCGCACTGGAGAACGTGATGATGCCTGCACTCATACACCGTGACAAGGAGAACGAGGCTCGCGAACGTGCCGAAAAACTGCTGACTGACCTGGGGTTGGCTGAACGTATGTCGCACAAGCCCAACGAACTATCCGGCGGCGAGAAACAGCGTGTAGCCGCAGCCCGGGCAATGATGATGAACCCTGACGTCATCCTTGCCGACGAACCGTCAGGCAGCCTTGACGAAACGAACAAACGCGAACTGCACGCACTGCTGCAGCACATGCGCACAAAGTTCGGGCAGACCATTGTCATTGTTACACACGACAAGGAGCTGGCGGCCATATCCGACCGAATAATCGAACTCAAAGACGGAGTGATGAAATGAAAAAACTTATCTTTATAGTATGCGTATTAGCGCTTACGGCTTGCCATAAAGGGAGGAGCTATTTCCCGAAAGACCTTCCGCCGCAAGAGATGGAGATGGTGCGTTTTGACAACGCTATCCTGAATGTGAACGAAGCTACTGTTGCGGAGGATATCCGGGTGCTGTATAACGAATATCCGGTGTTCATGCCGCTGTGGGTGGAGGATATCTTAGGTATTCCGAGCAGCGATACAGCCTTTTTGGAGCACCAGTTGCCGCTCTTTCTGAACGACACGCTTTATGGCTTCAAGGCAACGAACGAACGGGAGCAGGAGTTGTTCGCAGATGTAGGGGATCTACAATCGGCTGTAAATAAGGGATTTACAAGGATCAAGTATCTGTATCCCGAGGCGGAGATACCTACTATCTACCTCTTCATCTCCGGCTTTCAGACTCCTATCTATTTCGGCGACGAACTGATCGGTATCGGTGCAGACATGTATCTTGGGAGCGATTATGAATACTACAACCGGGTGGTGTATGACTACCAGAAACAGACCATGCGAAAGGAGTGTATTCCGGTCGATGTAGTGAGTGCATATCTCTTCCGTACCCTACCCTACACCGGCACCAGAAGCCGTCTCTTGGACCAGATGATCTACCGCGGAAAAGTGATGTACCTGACCTCGCTGATCTACGACGACCAGCCCGGGTACGAAGTGATGGGATGGAAGAAAGAGCAATGGGACTGGTGTGTGCGGAACGAAGAGGCTATCTGGCATCTGGTGATGGACAAGCGGGATCTGTTCAAGACCGAGAGTCTGGTGCTGGCGAGTTATCTGAACGACGGACCCTTCACGTCGGAAGTGTCCCAGGACAGTCCGGGTCGTTTGGGTATCTGGCTCGGCTGGCGAATTGTGGAGAG
>JAFXSS010000010.1 GCA_017525455.1 Paludibacteraceae bacterium | reverse complement strand
GTCTTTTCCTTCGTACCCAGAGCCGGGGTCGAACCGGCACGGATTGCTCCACTGGTGTTTGAGACCAGCGCGTCTACCGATTCCGCCATCTGGGCTTCTCAAATAACTTAGAGAATTCTTTTCGCGCGCTGTTTGTCAGATGCGAGCGGAGAGAGGGGGATTCGAACCCCCGGTACGGTTACCCGTACGACAGTTTAGCAAACTGTTGGTTTCAGCCACTCACCCATCTCTCCTCACGACTGCGCACATTCACTTTCTTATGAACGCCTGCGAGAGTCTGCTGACCTCCGGTTTCCCAAAAGCGGCTGCAAAAGTACAATAATTATTTGTATTATGCAAACTGCCCCGCTCGAAAACAAACCAATTTGGCACAAAAAACTGCAATTTGTATTCTCAACATGTCGTTTTGCCGGTTTTTCAGTCCCTACTCTCCCTGCTCACAACAGCTAGTCCACGTCAGCCTGAGGTCCCACCTTATATCCACCTGACACCCAACCTGACACAACCTGACACAACCGCCAACACTCAACCTGACGCAACCGTCAACACCCAACCTGACGCAACCGCTAACTTCCAACCCATCCCGCCGCATCACACACCCCTCATAGGGACTGAGTAGAGGGCTTACCATAATCTAACCCTAAAATACCCATAAGATAACCATATGATAAACAGGCTGTTTTAGGAAATATATGCATATTCTATATATATACATAGTATATATATACTTTCCGCTTCATAGTCCGCGAAAACATACACTCTAATTCATCATTCTTTTTCCACTCACCTGTTGGTGCAAAAAATAAGATTTCGCTATACAAATTATACATTTTTGCAATTATATTTGCAAATATGAAAAATTATTCGTATATTTGCACGAACAATTCAAAAAGCAACCCTTCTTCATTATGAATAGACCATCTATCATCGGGCAAAACAACGTGAGCCGATTCATTGTGCTTTGCATCGTAGCGCTGTGTTTGGCAGATGCGCTACCTGCATATTGCCAGCAGCCGAACGAGATTCGTTCCGGACGTAGCGGCATCACGTATGCCAAGGAACGTCGTTCACGCAGAGGATCAGAGTACAAAAGTCACCGCTACAGCGCTATCGACCGGTCAGCGCACCCGGGAATATGGACTCTCGGAGCTGTTGTGGGAGCTTCTTACAACTGGCAGACGCGCGACGCAGGTTACGCTTACGACATGACCTTCAACGGAGGATGGGGAGCGAACGCTGGACTTACTGCCACCTACAAGGCACTCGATTGGCTGAGCATCAGAGCAGATGTGGTGTTTACCCAAAAGAACTACAGCATGCAACGTATGCACCCGGAGTTAATCGACAGCAAGATCCACTCCGATTACATGTGTCATTACTTGCAACTGCCGGTTATGGCCGACTGGACTTTCGGTTCCGAAGATGTCAAGAGTCACATCTATACTGGCGCATACGCAGCCGCGTGGATGGGAGGTAACGTCAACCGAAAAACGGTTTTCCAGAACGATGAGAAACGCACAAGATATACATTTACGCCCGAAGACAACCGCATCGACGGTGGTCTGGTTGGAGGAGTCGGAGTGTCGTGGGATCCCGTACCGTACTTGAGAATCGGGGCGGAAGCGCTGTTCTACTACAGTATGTCCAATACGGTCAGAAAGCAGGCCGTGATGAACGACACACGATACAACAACACCGTAGTGATCGGTATTTCTACCAAATACATCTTCTAACAACGCCAACGTTCCTCTAAACTTTGCATCAATTCGGACACAACGAAACACTTTACGATATGAAAAAACAATTACTATATATTGCAGCATGCGTACTTCTGGTTCTAACCGGTTGTCGGCAGAAAGGTGACATTTACGTCGATCCCAACGATCCCATGAACCTCAACTACAGCACGTATGCCAAGCAGTTTGACATCATCTGGAGGGGTATGAACATGTACTACGTCTTCTGGAGCGAAGATTCAACCGACTGGGACGCCGTGTACAAAACCATGAAACCTAAGTTCGAAGCACTGGACAATGATTACGAAGTTGACGGCAGCACACCGGACTCCCTGACATTCGTCAAATTGTACGAAGATGCCGCTTCTACCCTCATCGACCATCATCTTGTTCTCAAGGTTTGGGATGTTCACACAAAGAAGCAATATGTTATCCGGCCGGGAAATATGGAAGTCGCAAGTCGTGAGTATGTAGCCGGACAAAAGTACGGCAAAGATGTAATGAAGGAGGCTATTCAGGATTATCTCGACCGCAAACTGCTGGACGCCGGTTCATGGGGAGAGATGGGCGACAATGCGAACTTCTTCGGCATTCGCACGCTTGACGACGGACGAAAAGTAGCATACCTCTGGCAGAGTTCGTACAACATGACCGAGACGCTCAAGAAAGAAGGCAGCACACCCGAAGAGAATGTGTTTATCAACAATATAGAGGCGTGGCTCGACATGTGCCTGACGGAAACGCGTCTGGCAGGTATCATCCTTGACAACCGCTGCAACAAAGGCGGAATGGTAAAAGACTTGAAACTGGTGGTTGGTTCATTCATCGACGAACCTATTCACTATGCCGATGTGCGCTACAAGGAAGGTTCGGGACGGTACGACTACACCGACTGGATTCCCTCATACGTCGATACGGCAGAGACACGCCGCAACCTGGAAAAGGAAAACATTCCTTATATCGTACTTACCAATGCCTACAGCATCAGCATGGCTGAGGCGTCATCACAGGTTATCAAAAATCTCCCTACAGGCCGAATGATTGGAGAGAGAACATTCGGCGCACACGGACAACTGCTGCAATACAATACCATCCTACACGACGGCACTTTCGGCTCACAAAGCGGCAACCATTATGTATATACGTCCAGCGTGCAGGTACGATTTACCAATGACGGTATATTGGAAGGCAAAGGCATCACGCCTACCAAAGCCATTTATCAGGCTGAGGAAGGATACTTAGGTGCTATGAACAAAGCGCTGGATTATATCAAAGCGTACTAACTCCGCGGCTGTCCTGCCGGTTCTGTTAGCAGAGTCTGTTTTGTTTCAATTGAACATATTGGCATTGTAGTAACGCGGATCATGCGTTACTTCTTCGCCAATGAACGGCGGACAAACAAACGCTGTATCTTCTGTTGGCAGTTCAATCTCTGCCATCACAAGCCCTGCATTCGGCTGACGAAACACATCTATCTCCCATTTGAGCGGAAGGGATGTTGCTGCATTATCCGGCGTCTCTGCCGGCAGTATGTAACGCGTTTTGTCAATAATACGGTTTCCGCAGGTTGCCAGCAAAGCCTTGAAGTCGGCTATACTTATCTCGCGTTCCCATTCGAAACGCGTGAATGATGCCAGACGCGATTTGATTGTCAAGAACGCCTGCTGTTTGCCTTCGGCAGTTGTACACAGGCGGACGCGCACAGTCTTGCCGGGCTCACGGCATACATAACCTTGAATTATATCGTAATGCGTCGTAGCCAACGCACGAAACGAATCATCCTTTACCAGAAACTTCCTTTCAATCTCTCTGTTTTCCATATCAGTCAGGATTAGATGCCATCAATACAAGATGGACAATATTCAAATATGGTATTCCGCCATGATGCATCAAGCCTATCTCGCAGGTACGCGAATTACTGAATCCGAGTGTTGCACCTGTACGTTCTATTTCCTCACGCAGATGCCGCAATGCCCACTTATTCAGTTCGGGATGCGTGAATCCTTTGTCGCCGGCAAACGCGCAGCACCCTACTCCTTCAGGCACAACCACCTCGCGGGCACACGCTTTCGCCACATCCACAAGGGCTTGTTCCAGATGCATCTTGCGCGTTGTACAAGTCGGGTGTACCGCCACAACTGCATCAATCTTTCGGATAGTCAGGTGTGGCAGCACAAACTTCTGTATAAACTCTACAGGCTCATAGAGTTGCAAACCTTCCATCGTATGACGCATCCTGTACAGACACGGACTCTGGTCGCATAGCACAGGATACTCGCCGTTATTCGACGCTTGCAGCAGCGCCTGTCTTAACTCTTCTGACTTACGGTTAGCCTCATCGGGCATTCCTTTGCTTTCCCAGATGGTGCCGCAGCAGAGCGACTCCATCTGTTCGGGATAAACGACCTCAAATCCTGCACGCTTCAGCAGCATAGCCGTGGCTTCCAATGTGGACGGATAAGCCGAATCAGGCACAGCACCCAACCGCTGGTTCAGGCACGATGGGAAATATACCACTTTCCCGACTGCCGATTGCTGACTGCCGACAGCCGACAACTTTTTAGCCGCACGTATGTGACGTTGCTTAAGCGATGTTGGCACAGCAGGCGTCCAAAGCGGGAAAGTCTTGCCGGACATATAGTGCAAACCTTTGCACAGCCCGCCCATAGCGGTATTGCCTAGCACGGCTCGCACACCGTTGGCCACAGCCAAAGCCGAAGCCACCGATCCTGCCACACCGGCAAAATGCTTGCCGGCAAAGTGCCCGAGTCGCTTGGCAGTACCGGACAAATGTTGCTCACGCAACAGATGGATATATTCGCCTACATTGATACCTATCGGACAAGATGTAGAGCACAGCCCGTCACCGGCGCACAGTTCCTCGCCATCACCCGCAAACGCCTTCTGCAAAGCTGCCGCCTGACGCTTGTCGCCTATAGACAGCAAACGCTGTATCTCACGCTGGATAACAATCCGCTGTCGCGACGACAGGGCAAAACCGCACGACACACAGTTCACTTCGCAGAAACCGCACTCGATACAGCGGTCTATCAACGCATGCACTTCAGGCAGAGGTTTGATATGCTGGATGTACGACTGCTCATCCTCACAGAAGATCACACCCGGATTAAAGATATTTTCCGGATCAAACAGGCGTTTGATTTCACGCATCAGTTCGTATGCTTCATCACCCCACTCGCGACGTACAAAAGGTGCCATGTTACGTCCTGTACCATGCTCCGCCTTCAGACTGCCGTGATATTTATCCACTACCAGATCAACTACAGCATGCATCATCCTGTCATACTGCGCTACGGACTCCTGTGTATCGAACCGCTGATTAAGTATGAAGTGATAGTTACCTTCCAAAGCATGCCCGTAGATTACCGCATCCGGGTAGTTATGCTCGCGGAACAGTTGCTGCAAGTCGCGTGTAGCCTGAGCCAAATGTTCAATCGGAAAAGCAATATCCTCTATTAGACAAGTCGTTCCTATCGGACGCGTACCGCCCACTGCGGGAAATATACCCGAGCGCATAGCCCAATATTTGCTTACCAACGTCTTGTCGGATGTGATATTTGCCGGTGCGCATAGTTCAAATGCACTAAGCAGCATGGTCAGTTTCCGGCTCTTTGTTGCCAAAGCCGCAGCATCGGGCGCATCCAGCCGGATGAGTACAGCACCTGCATCATCGGGCAGACCGCGTAATTCAGGAAAATCGTTTTCTACAGTCAGCATGGCTTTTCTGTCGAAGAACTCTGCCGCCGATACCTCGCCCTGCTGTTTCATAGCCGTGACTGCCTCACACGCGGATTGTGTGGTCGGGAATAGCAGCAATGCCGATGCAGAAGCAGGCATGATTGCTGCTGTACGCATCGTCACGGATGACAGGAACGCCAATGTGCCTTCCGAACCTACTAACAAGTGAGCAATGATGTCAAACGGATCATCATACTCTACGATTGGCAGTATATTCAGTCCGGTTACGTTTTTGATACTGTATTTACGTCTTATACGCTCCGCCAGCGCTTTATTGGCAAGCACCCGCTCATGCATATCTCGCAAAGCTTGCAGCATCGCACCGTGCGTACGTTCGAACTCGGCACGGCTGCTTGGATCACCCGTATCCAATAGCGTCCCGTCAGCCAGAATCAGCCGCGCAGACTCAAGCATGCGATAACTGTTGGCGTGCGTTCCGCAACACATACCGCTTGCATTGTTGTTCACAATGCCGCCTACCATTGCCGAACGGATGGACGCCGGGTCTGGAGTGAAATACCGACCGTACGGACGAAGTATTTCGTTCACACGCTGTCCGATGATTCCCGGCTGCAAAGTAATCGTCTCACCCGCTCCGTGCACCTGGTAACGTTCCCATTTCTTGCCACATACAACAAGCAGACTATCAGAGATAGCCTGCCCGGAAAGGGAGGTGCCTGCCGCACGGAACGTGATATGCTTGCCTTCGCGGTGTGCACGAGCAATAATCTGTTGTACCTGCGATTCATCAGCCGGATGCAACACTTGCTGGGGGATAAGCCGATAGAATCCCGCGTCAGTTCCCCACGCCAATCGCTGGATATATGTTGTGGATGATTGCATACCTACTTATACAAATAATACGGTGCAGATGCCTTGCGGTAAGCCTCAGCGTCTTTATACCAGTAGTCACGGATATCCGCCCACTTGTATCGCTTGCTGAACTCGGCGCGGATAAAGGGCG
>JAFXSS010000091.1 GCA_017525455.1 Paludibacteraceae bacterium | reverse complement strand
CCCGTATATGTCGATTCGCCGCTGGCGGTCAATGCAACAGAGATCTTCCGCTTGTATATGTCCGACCTCAACGATGGAGTACAGGATGTGCTCAGGTTTGACGACGACCCGTTTGGATTCAATACACTCAAGTATATCAAGGATATCAACGAGTCGAAGCAGCTCAACCATTCTGATGAGCCGTGTATCATCATCGCTGCATCAGGCATGTTGGAGGCAGGGCGTATCAAGCACCATGTGGCTAACCATATTGCAGACCCGAGCACGACAATCCTGATAGTCGGCTACTGCACGCCTACATCTCTCGGTGCACGTATTCAAGATCCGTCGAAGCGGTGGATAAGTATCTTCGGCATGGATCGCAAGATCAATGCTGAGATTATCAAGATTGAAGCCTTCTCTGGCCACGGAGACTATCGCGAGATGACCGACTACCTGAGCCATAGCATTGACCCCAAGCAAGTCAAGCAGACTTTCATCGTACATGGCGAACCACAGGCACAAGCAGCGTTCAAAGAACACTTGCATGATGCAGGCTTCCGCAACCTGTCAATCCCCAAGAAACGTGACACGGTTGAACTGTAAACAAACACAATATAGTAGAAATTTTATTAGATACATTATATGGAAATAACATTATTAATACTGGCAGGTATATGTATGGTAGTGGGCATAATAGGTTGTATAGTACCCGGTTTGCCCGGCACGCCTATAGCCTATGCCGGACTGTGGATAGCCCAGGCTACTGACCGTGTGGACTTGAGTTGGCAGATGTTGCTCATATGGGGCGTAGTTACCATTGTTGTTACCGTGCTTGACTATGTAGTGCCCGCCTGGGGAACTAAGCGTTACGGCGGTACGCGCTGGGGTGTGTGGGGTAGTACGATAGGTGTGTTTGCCGGACTGTTCTTTGGTCCCGCAGGCGTAATTATTTGCCCTTTGCTGGGGGCTATACTTGGCGAACTGCTCGGTGGCAAAGAGATGCATCAGGCACTCAAGGCCGGATGGGGAAGTTTCATCGGACTGATGTGCGGTACACTGCTCAAACTCATCTGTTGCGGACTGATGACCACAGCACTCATCAGAGCAATCTGGTAGAACACGGGCGTGTGGAGAACACTACACTGACATTTTGGCAGAAATCGGCTTCCTTTGGCAGCCGATTTTTGTTTGTAATGACATGAATTTCGCCTACTTTGGCAGTCCGGCACACCTTTTCGGCCTTTGGCACACCATTTGCACATACTTAGATGAATCCGGTGCTGAACGTGAAGCGCCGGTTCAAAACAATCGACCAAACTTGGTCGATAAAAAACGACGAAATTTAAAAACCTAAGAATATGAGTAAGATTATCGGTATTGACCTGGGAACAACTAATTCCTGCGTCGCAGTTATGGAAGGCAATGAGCCTATTGTTATTGCTAACAGCGAAGGCAAGCGCACAACTCCTTCGGTGATCGGCTTTGTAGATGGTGGCGAGCGTAAGGTGGGTGACCCTGCCAAACGTCAGGCTATCACGAACCCGACTAAAACAGTATATTCAATCAAACGATTCATGGGCGAGACTTACGACCGCTTGTCAGGCGAGATTGCACGCGTGCCGTATAAAGTAGTCAAGGGTGACAACAACACTCCGCGTGTGGATATCGACGGACGTCTGTATACTCCGCAAGAGATCTCGGCTATCATCCTTCAGAAGATGAAGAAGACCGCTGAGGATTATCTTGGTCAGGAAGTAACTGAAGCCGTTATCACGGTGCCTGCCTACTTTAACGACAGCCAGCGTCAGGCTACGAAGGAAGCCGGTGAGATTGCCGGTCTGACTGTTCGCCGTATTGTGAACGAGCCGACAGCAGCCGCCTTGGCTTACGGTCTTGACAAGTCGAACAAAGACATGAAGATCGTTGTGTTCGACTGCGGTGGCGGTACGCACGATGTATCCGTTCTGGAGTTGGGTGACGGCGTATTTGAGGTAAAAGCTACCGACGGTGATACGCACCTCGGCGGTGACGACTTCGACCACCGTATCATCGACTGGCTCGTTCAGGAGTTCAAGAACGAGAATGGCGGTGCTGACCTGAGCAAAGACCCGATGGCTATGCAGCGACTGAAAGAGGCTGCCGAGAAAGCCAAGATCGAACTGTCGAACACCACAACCACTGAGATCAACCTGCCGTACATCATGCCTGTTAACGGCGTGCCTGCACACTTGGTTAAGACTCTGACACGTGCCAAGTTCGAGCAACTGATTGACGACCTGATTCAGCGTACTATCGCTCCGTGTCGTACGGCTTTGCAAAACGCCGGTCTGAGTACAAGCGATATCGACGAGATCATCCTCGTAGGTGGTTCGACACGTATCCCGGCTATCCAGGAGGCTGTGCAGAAGTTCTTCGGCAAAGCTCCGTCAAAGGGTGTTAACCCTGATGAGGTAGTAGCCGTAGGTGCTGCCATCCAGGGTGGTGTACTTACAGGTGATGTCAAGGATGTGCTTCTGCTGGATGTAACTCCGCTTTCACTCGGTATTGAGACCATGGGTGGCGTGATGACCAAGATGATTGAGGCTAACACCACTATCCCGACCAAGAAGACCGAGACCTTCACCACGGCGGTTGATAACCAGCCGAGTGTAGAGATCAAGGTTCTGCAAGGCGAGCGCCCGATGGCAGCACAGAACAAGCAGATCGGTATCTTCCACCTCGACGGCATCATGCCGGCACGTCGTGGCGAACCGCAGATCGAGGTTACCTTCGATATCGATGCCAACGGTATCCTGAACGTCAGCGCCAAGGATAAAGCCACTGGCAAGGAGCAGAAGATCCGTATAGAGGCAAGCAGCGGCTTGAGTGAGGACGAGATCAAGCGTATGAAAGCCGAGGCTGAGGCTAATGCCGAGGCTGACAAGAAAGCTAAAGAGCATGTTGACAAACTCAACAAGGCTGACGCAACCATCTTCCAGACAGAGAAGCAACTCGCCGAACTGGGCGACAAGATCCCTGCCGACAAGAAAGCGCCTATCGAGAAAGCTTTGGCAGACCTGAAGGCTGCTTACGAGAAGAAAGATGCTGACGCATGCGAGGCTGCAGGCAACGCCCTGATGACCGCCTTCCAGGCAGCCAGCGCAGAGATGTACAACGCAGCCAACGCACAGGGTGGTGCACAAGGCGGCACGTACAACGCCGGTCAGGACTTCAACGCAGGTAATGCAGGACAGTCCGGCAACGGCGGAAAGGATGCTGAAGACGTTGACTTCGAAGAGGTTAAATAAGCCTTAGACAGCGAAAGGGTGATTAGCCAAACTTGGCTAATACATAACAACAATAGCGAGCCGCTAAGCTCGCTATTGTTGTTTCTGCTGTTGTTTTCTACGACAGTGACAGGTTGCTCACTCTCGATGTTCCCTCGAGATTCCCTCGGTGTTCCCTCGACTCGATGTGACGCGCACTCGGTAAACCTATGTGTTTGTACGTGCGAGTAAGAAGGCTATCTGCTCCAGATAGCGGCGGTCAGTATCATCGAATGTGCCGAACTCGGTGCTATCGATATCCAGGACGGCGATTACCTCGCCGTTGCGGATGACGGGGACAACAATCTCGCTGTTCGATGCCGAAGAGCAGGCTATATGTCCGGCAAACGCGTGCACATCGGGTACAACCACCGATTGTGCCTGTTGCCATGCTGTGCCGCATACGCCGCGACCGTAAGGGATACGTGTGCATGCTATTGGTCCCTGAAACGGACTGAGCACCAATTCGCCCATGGTTGTTGTGTCCTGCGCGTTGTGCTCCACACGGTAAAACCCCGTCCACCAGAACCCAAAAGCTTCATGCAGCACAGCCGACACGTTAGCCATGTTGGCTATCAAGTCCGTCTCGCCCGCCACTAAAGCCTCGATTTGTGGTAAGAGAGATTGGTATGTCTGTTCTTTCGTCATAACGGATTATTGACTGCTGCTATCTGATTGCTGCCGATTACCAGGCAAACAAAGGATATTTGTTCATCTCAGCGTTTACCTCGGCGCGGACAGCCGCTATGACTTGCTCGTCAGCAGGCGTGCGCAGTACGCGGTCGATGAGTTCTACAATCCACGGCATTTTGTCCTCTTTCAGTCCGCGCGTGGTAATAGCTGGAGTGCCGAAGCGCAGACCTGATGTCTGGAACGCGCTGCGGCTGTCGAAAGGCACCATGTTCTTGTTGGTAGTAATATCCGCCGCCACGAGTGCCTGCTCGGCTACTTTGCCTGTCAGATCCGGGTACTTGGTTCGCAGGTCAATCAGCATCGAGTGGTTGTCTGTCCCGCCTGAGATAACCTTGTAGCCCAGGTCAACAAATGCTTGAGCCATGACTGCTGCATTGCATTTGACTTGCTGCTGATAGGTCTTGAACTCGGGCTGCAACGCTTCGCCGAAAGCCACGGCCTTGGCGGCAATCACATGCTCCAGCGGACCGCCTTGGGTGCCGGGGAACACAGCCGAATCGAGTAGGGCGGACATCATCTTCACTTCTCCCTTGGGCGTTGTTTTACCCCAGGGGTTCGGGAAATCTTTGCCCATTAGGATGATACCTCCTCGAGGGCCGCGTAGCGTTTTATGCGTGGTGGAGGTTACGATATGTGCGTAGCGCAGCGGGTTCTTGAGCAGACCGGCAGCAATCAGTCCTGCAGGATGCGCCATATCTACCATGAAGATAGCGCCGATCTCGTCAGCCACCTTGCGTATGCGCTCATAGTCCCACTCGCGGCTGTATGCCGATGCGCCCGCGATGATCAGTTTGGGTTTGTGCTCGCGTGCCTTGCGCTCCAAGTCGTCGTAATCCACCATGCCTGTGGCTTCGCACAGGTCGTAGCCGATGGCATTGAACATCAATCCTGAGAAGTTCACCGCCGAACCGTGACTGAGGTGTCCGCCGTGACTGAGGTTGAGACCCATGAACGTGTCACCCGCCTTCAGGCAGGCCATGAACACAGCCATGTTTGCCTGTGCGCCGGAGTGTGGCTGGACGTTGACATATGCAGCATCGTACAATTGCTTGAGACGTGTGCGAGCAAGTTCTTCCACCTGGTCAACAACCTCGCAGCCGCCGTAATAACGGTGAGCAGGATAGCCTTCGGCGTACTTGTTCGTCAGCACGCTACCCATGGCTTGCAGCACTTGGTCGGATACGTAGTTCTCGCTGGCGATAAGTTCGATACCTTTGGTTTGACGCTCACGCTCCAGACGGATGAGATCAAAAATTTGAGTGTCTTTCATAAATATACTTGTTTAATAATCCTTTCAATTTTTACTTTTCAATTTGCAAAGTTACATATTTTTTTGCAAAATTGCAAATATTTCTGTAACTTTGTGTGTTTTTTTGTGAAATATGAATAAAATTCTCCCTTACATAGCCGTTATTATGGCGATGTTGATTTGGGCGGGTTCGGACATAGCCGTTCAGCACTCGCTGGTGTTCGTTCGTCCGCTCACGTTGATAGTCATTCGTTTCACCATAGCTATTCTGCTGATGCTTTGTGTTGGTCTGCTTGCACGTTCGGCAGGCAAGCAAGGTTCGCTATTGTCGCTGCAGATGATAACCATGCGTGATATACCGTTGTTTCTGCTTGCGGGTACTATGCAACCGGTGTTGTACTTCATATTCGAGACATACTGCTACCGTTCGCTTTCGTCGCCGACTATTGCCGAGGCATTGCTGTCCACTGCACCGCTCATCGCGCCCTGGTTGGCGTTACTGATTCTGCATGAGCGCGTGACGCGCAACAATATTTTGGGCATTCTGATTTCTTCGGTGGGAATGTTTATGCTGGTTCTGGTTGGCTCTCAGAATTTCGAACTCGGCAACCCGATAGGTATCCCTCTGGCGTTTTTGGCTGTGTGCTCGGCAGTGATTTATACGATTGTGCTCAAGAAGATTCCTAGCCGCTATTCGCCGTTGTCTATCGTTTTTTACGACCAGTTAGTATCTCTTCTGTTCTTCTATCCCATTTGGGCTATAGTGGACGGTCGTGCGTGCGTGACGGAGGGTTTGCTACTCGCGCCCGTGGCACCGGAAATGATATATTCGATAGGTTATCTGGCAGTGTTCTCGTCGGTGGCTGCATTCGTGCTGTTCTGTTACACGGTTCGACAGATCGGCGTAACACAGGCTAACGCGTTCAACAACGCCCGACCGATATTCACAGCGTTGATTATGCTTGCGTTCTTCGGCGAGCAGTTGCCTTTAGGCAAATGGATAGGAATTGCACTGGTGGTGGTTGGCTTGTTTGTGTGTCAAAAAGGAGAAAAACCAAGCCTAAAGAAAGAATAATACGATTTTGGCTTGCAAATGTCAGAATATTGTAGTAACTTTGTAACCCTTTCGGCGTAATTGCCGAATAGTGAATGAATCAATAGTAGATGAACCAATAGTAAATGTTTTTATGGATCATTTGTACTCAGTAGAATTTTTTTACAATTTCCTGTTTGTGATGGCACTGATAGGATTTGTAATATTTGTGGCGTTGTATTTCGTGGATGCCGGTTACGGCAAAATGCGTACCGAGAAATGGGGTCCCGCAATCAATAACAAGGTAGGCTGGTTTCTGATGGAAGTACCGGTGTTTGTTGCCATGTTGTACTTGTGGGGTATATCTCCCGTACGCAGCCATATACCGTATCTGCTGTTCTTCCTGATTTTTGAGATGCACTATTTCCAGCGCTCGTTTATCTTCCCGTTGCTGATGCGCGGCAACAGCAAGATGCCTGTAGTTATCATGGGTTTGTCGGTAGCGTGGAACTTGATCAACGGCTATGTGCAGGGCTACTGGCTTTTCCACATCGCACCGGTGTATGCTCCGTACTCTGCCAATTGGGTGACTGACCCCAGGTTCATCATCGGCACAGTGATCTTCCTGTGCGGATTCATCATCAACCTGCATTCGGATTATGTTATCCGTCACTTGCGTCAACCGGGCGACACCAACCACTATCTGCCTAAGAAGGGCTTGTATCGCTTTGTGACCTCTGCCAATTACTTCGGCGAGATTACAGAATGGTTGGGTTTTGCTATCCTCACCTGGTCGTGGGCAGGCGCACTGTTCTTCTGGTTCAGTTGCTGCAACCTTGTGCCGCGCGCCAACTCCATCTATCTGCGTTATGAGAAGGAGTTCCCTGACGAGTTTGACCGGAAGAAATTGAAACGTATAATTCCGTTTATCTATTAAGTTTTCTGTTTTCTATTGGCATCTTTGCATTTTTTGCTCGGTCATTATGGTTACCATAACTCCCTCGCAAGAAAACATAAACCTGCTAAAAACAAATCCAGAAACAGGAATTCAGTATCGACTCTGAAATGGACAATAAACTGTTTACACCCTATCAATTGGGGCCTATAACGCTGCGGAACAGATTCATACGTTCCGCAGCCTTCGAGAATATGTGCACCGGCAACGTGCCGTCACAGATGTTACACGACTACCACGTTAGCGTTGCGCGTGGCGGAGTGGGTATGACTACAGTAGCCTATTGTGCGGTTGACTTGAGCGGTGTGTCGTTCGATGGGCAACTGTATGTTCGTCCGGAGGCATTGCCGGGCTTGAAGAAACTGACGGACGCTGTGCATGCCGAGGGCGCTAAGGCGAGTATCCAACTCGGACACTGCGGCAACATGACGCACTTCTCCACCTGCCATTGTATGCCGGTGAGCGCGTCGAACGGCTTTAACCTGTACAGTCCGACTATCCACCGTCGCCTGAAGGTCAGCGAGATCAAGGCGCTGGTTAAGAAGTTCGGCGAGGCAGTGGATTTCTGCCGTGAGGCAGGCTTCGACTGCGTGGAGATTCATGCCGGGCACGCGTATCTGATCTCGCAGTTCATCAGCCCGCGTACGAACCACCGCCACGACGAGTACGGCGGTTGTTTTGAGAACCGCGTGCGGTTCATGAACGAGGTACTTGACGAGGTTATGCTCCACGCCAAGGATGACATGGCAGTTATCGTCAAGACGAATATGTGGGACGACTGCTGGCACGGCTCGGATATCAACGAGGGTATACGTGTCGCGCGGGAGATAGCCAAGCACAAAGTGCACGGCATTGTTCTGTCAGGCGGGACAGTCAGCCGTTCGCCGATGACCATACTGGGCGGCGCTATGCCTATCAAGACTCTGTCGCACTACATGCCTATGAAGACGCTCTGGTGGCTGAAGGCTGCGCTGAACATCCCGTTTGTTGGTGATATAATGACGCCTACCGTGCCGTTCAAGGAATTGTACTTCATGCCACAGGCCAAGCGGTTCCAAGAAGCCATCAAAGATGTGCCGCTGATCTATGTAGGCGGTGTGCAGTCCGGCGACAACTGCCAGCAGATCATGGACGAAGGTTTCGAACTCTTCCAGATAGCGCACGTGCTGATCAAAGACCCAGATTTCGTAAATCATGTCCAGGCTAACCCGCATTATCACGCTGGGTGCAACCGGTCGAACTACTGCGTAGGACGAATGTACAGCAAGGATATGAAGTGCCACGAGTGCGTAGAGCGCGACGGCGAGAAGATACCTGCCAATATCCAACGGGAGATAGCCCGGCTGGAGAAGAACGCCCACCGGAGCATCGAACAGCAGAAGATGGGCAAATAGATGGTACATGGTAAATGACCAAATGGAAAATTATGAAGTCGGTCTATACAATCCTGTTGCTTATCTGCTCTAACATCTTCATGACGCTTGCCTGGTATGGCCATCTGAAGTTGGCGGAGATGAAGTGGTTTCAGCACCTGCCGCTCATAGGTGTTATATTGCTGAGTTGGGGTATCGCGTTCTTCGAATATTGCCTGCAAGTGCCGGCTAACCGTATGGGATTCATTGGTAACGGCGGGCAGTTCAACCTCATGCAACTCAAGATCATTCAGGAGGTGATAACGCTGTCGGTGTTCATTGTGTTCTCGGTGGTGGCGTTTCACATGCAGGTTAAGTGGAATCATGTGATGGCTGCTTTTCTGATGATTCTGGCGGTTTATTTTGTGTTCAAGGGTTAAGATGAACAAGTATATAGCTTCACTGCGTTTGCGCACCTTGCCGCTGTCAATGTCGGGGATTATCCTCGGTTCGGGTTTGGCGTACCATTATCAGCAAACGCTGTTCGGCTTTCATATTGATTCTTTCGACTGGTACGTGTTCGCATGGGCTATCCTGACGACACTGAGTTTGCAGATTCTTAGCAATCTGTCGAACGAGTACGGCGATGCGCAACGCGGCACTGACAGCGAGCAGCAAGGTCGGGCAGCCTACGGCATGCAGGCGGGCACGATCACTGCGCAGGAGATGCGGCGGATGATTGTTCTGTTTGTCTTCCTGAGCATGGTGTTCGGCGGTGTACTGGTGCTGACGGCGTTCGACACGTTCCAGTGTGTGCCGGCAGTAGTGTTTCTTGGCTTAGGTGCACTGGCTATTGTTGGTGCGATGACATACACCTTGGGCAAACATAACTACGGATACAAGGGTTTGGGCGACCTAGGCGTATTTCTGTTCTTCGGACTGCTGAGTACGCTGGGCAGTTTCTATCTGCAGACGCAGACTCTGACCGCTGAGGCTGTGCTGGCGGCTGTGGCTATTGCGCTGCCGAACGTGGGGGTGCTGAACCTGAACAATGTGCGTGACATGGATAACGACCTCAAGCACGGCAAGCGTACGCTGGCGTCGCGTTTGGGTAAGAAGGGAGGAAAGATTTATCACGCCTTGCTGCTGCTGATCTGTTACGTGCTGTTTGTGTGCATCGGCAAGTACTGGGTGCTCTGCACGTTGCCGGTCATCATCTGGCATGTGTGGTACATTTTCCGCCACGACGGTCATGCCCTCGACCTGCAGATGCCTGTTCTGATGTTTACGACATTAACAATCGCCTTGTTGGCGATCGTTTAGACCGCTTCGCTGACAGAGTCTTCTGTCAGTGAGCAACGCGAACGATCAATATTCTATAAAATATGTTAGCATTAGTTACCGGCGCATCATCGGGGATAGGTTTGCAGTATGCGACCGCCCTGGCGCGCGATTATCATACCGATCTGCTGCTGGTCAGCAATCAGGAGCAGGAACAGATAGCCGTAGCCCGTCAGTTGGCGGACAGTTATCATGTTCAGACAACCCCGCTGTATGCCGACCTGAGTCAGCCGGAGTCAGCCGAGCAGTTGCACCAATACTGCGTGGATAACAAGTTGGCGGTAGATATACTGATCAACAACGCGGGCGTGTTCTTTTTCAACCCGCTGTGCGAGACGAACATGCGACGTCTGGAGCTGATGCTTAACCTACATGTGGTGACGGTAGCCAAGCTCACTCGTTTGTTTGCCGAAGATATGATCAAACGCGAGCTGAGCGCAGCCGAGCAGCAGGAGCGTGTGCTGGGCATGCCGAGGAAGAAGGGTTACATACTGAACATGTCGTCGATGTCCGCATGGATGGCTTATCCGGGTATCCAGACGTACAATGCCACGAAGGCGTTTATCTACAACTTCAGCAAGTCGATATGGTACGAACTCTATCCTCAGGGTGTGAACATCACCGTGATGACTCCGGGTGCGGTGGATACGTCGTTGTTCGGTTTGGCACCTAACCTCCGGCGGCTGGCGGTTAACCTGACGGTGAGTATACCTCCTGAGCAACTGGTGAAGCGTGCGTTGAAGAGCCTGTTCCGTGGCAAGAAAGCCGCTATGCCAGGCTTGCTTAATCACCTGGCAACGCCGCTGCTCAAGCATACGCCGGACTGGCTGGTGAGGGTGACGTATAAATTCGTAGGACAATATCAAAAGTAGTTGTTTTGTTTTTTCTTGGCATCTTTGCGTTTTTTGCTCGGTCATTATGTACCACATAACTCCCTCGCGAGAAAAAACAAATCTGCTCAAGAAAAATCCAAAATATGCAATAGAACAATGAAAAATAAGAAAGACAACATAGCCGAGTACATATTGTATTTGTGGCAGTTGGAGGATTATCTGCGTGCTTTTCCTGAGCAGGCGGAGGGCAACGATGAGTTGACGGATATCCTGCGTATGATGCACACCGACGATGTGATGGATGGCGGACATATCCAGCTGGCTCAGATAGCGCTGAAGGAGTTGGAGATGCTCAGCAACGATATCTTCAACCAGGAGGCGACCTATCGTGCCGCTATGATTCGCGTCACGCCGGCGCTGAACATGCTCAAGGCTCGCACCGACCGTCCGACGATGAGTAACGTAGAGGCGTGCCTGGTGCTACTGTATCAGATCATGATGCTTCGTTTGCAGCAGCGGCCTATCAGTGCCGAGACCGAGGAGGTTCAGCGGCAGGCGACCGGTATCCTGCAGTACTTGAGCAAGACGTACTACAAGCAAGACGAGCTGGCAGCCGATAACCCGTAACCCATGACAACCAA
Source organism: Paludibacteraceae bacterium (assembly GCA_017525455.1). Classification (GTDB taxonomy): domain Bacteria; phylum Bacteroidota; class Bacteroidia; order Bacteroidales; family Paludibacteraceae; genus Colicola. Next base: position 6,366 of record JAFXSS010000091.1, on the reverse strand, counting down.
ACAGCGATATGAACTGTGTCTGCAGTGGTTTGCGGAGCACATGCCTGTAGCCGAATCGGAGTTGCATTATGCCAATCCGTTTCAATTGCTGGTGGCTGTTGTGCTGTCGGCGCAATGTACGGACAAACGTGTCAATCAGGTCACTCCGGCTCTGTTTGCGGCTTATCCTACGCCTGCCGCTATGGCTGCTGCCAGCGAGGAGCAGATCTTTGAGTACATACGCTCGGTGAGTTATCCTAATGCCAAAGCCGGCTATCTGAAAGGCTTGGCAGCGCGTCTGGTGAGTGAATTTGGCGGCGAAGTGCCGGACACTGTCGAGGCTTTGCAGACCTTGCCCGGTGTAGGCCGGAAGACCGCGAACGTGGTTTGTGCTGTCATCTGGCATCAACCGACGATGGCTGTGGACACACATATCTTCCGTGTGTCGGAGCGTATAGGGTTGACTACGGGCAGCCGTTCGCCGTTGCAGACCGAGAAGCAGCTGGTAAGATATATCCCGCCGTCCGTTATCCCGAAGGCTCACCACTGGCTGTTGCTTCACGGCAGATATGTCTGCCTGGCGCGCAAACCCAAGTGCGATATCTGCGGACTAAAGGACTGCTGCCGCTATTATAACCAAAACAGGTGACCTAATCAAGGTCACCTGTTTTATACGATTTGCCTAGTTACTGCATCTTGATACCCATGGCGGAATACCTTGTGCCGTCAGGCAGAATAATGAACAACATATCATTCTCTATCACCTTCATCGGTTGCGGAGCAATAGTTGTATCTTCCACTGAGGTGATGGGGGAGATTTCTGTTGCTTGATATTGAGCAGTATAGGTCGTGTCTTCCGTCACGACTACAATCTCAGGTAGCCAGCCGCTAAACGTGTAAGTGTATTGCTCGTCGGCAGCCTTGTTTGGCTCTTCGCAATTTGGCATAGCACCGTATTCGTACTCCTCTTTACAAAGCTCAGTCGTGCCATCTTCGTCAACGAATGTTACGGTGTACTTGTTTACCGTACTGCTATACGTCGCTTTGTAGGTTGCTTCGCCTGTTACGGCAGCAATCTCTGGTGTCCATCCGGCAAAAGTATATGTGTACTGTGCTGTAGCCTCTTTCGTCGGTTCTGCCGGCGATGTCGGTGTTGCCCCGTACTCGTACTGCATGGTTTCGATAACCGTAGTGCCGTCTTCGTCAACGAACGTTACGGTGTACTTGTTTACCATACTGCTATACGTCGCTTTGTAGGTTGCTTCGCCTGTTACGATAGCAATCTCGGGCGTCCATCCGGCAAAAGTATATGTGTACTGTGCCGTAGCCCGTTTGGTCGGGTCAGACGGAGCGACAGGTGTTGCGCCGTAGTCGTATTCTGCCGTGCCGAGAACCGTTGTGCCGTCTTCGTCCACGAAGGTTACGGTGTACTTGTTGACCGTACTGCTATAAGTTGCTGTGTACGTTGCGTCAGCTGTTGCTGCGACGATGGTCGGTGACCAGCCGCTGAAGGTGAACGTATATTGCGCCGTGGCAGCCTTTGTCGGGTCAGCAGGCGGCACAGGCATAGCGTCGAGCGTCACTTGTGATTGCTGCAAGATGGTCGTGCCGTCCTCGTTAACGAACGTGATGGTGTACTTCGGCCGTTCAGTGACAGTGAAGGTCATCTCGGCTTCAGCCTCGCAGTTGTTGTCGTTCTTGACCACGTACCGCAAGGTGTGCGTGCCATTGCCAATCGTGCCGGCGTTGAAGAACGACTTGACTGCATCGTCCACATAGAACTTACCACCCGCAGGCGTAGCATAGCCGGCAAGCGTTATCATTCCCGCGTCGGAGTAGATCGTTGCAGGCAAGGTCAGACTGATCTCCGGCAGTGCGTTGACGGTCATCGTCACCTCTGAAGATGTCACAACGGGCTGCGTTGCGCACGGGTTACTTGCCGTCAGACGTACAGCTACTTTGTCGCCGTTGGCGAACTGTGCGTAGGTGAAGGTCGGTTCGGTAGTTGTGCCGATGACCTTGCTATTCACGAGCCATTCATACTGCGGCGTACTGCCGGCGTTCTGCGGCGTGGCAGTCATAGTCACCTCGTCGCCCGAGCAGATGGTACTTGTCATTGACAGTGTGACGCTCGGATTAGCAGCGCTGCTCACCGCTATCTCTTGCGAGTAGGTTGCTTCGCAACTTTCGCCGTCCTGTACGGTCAAGGTCACGGTGTACGTACCGGCCTGGGCGTAGGTGTGCACTGCGCCGCCGGCATCGGTGTAGTCGGTTACGCCGTCACCATTCACATCCCATGCGAACGTCGTGTTGTTGTCTGCACCGGCTGTGAGGTCCTCGAAGTAAACCGGCTGTCCCTCGCAGACAGCCTCGTTAGCAATGCTGAAAGCGGGTTGCGCGGTCTTGCAAACCTCGTAAGTGCGGATGATACTCTCACGACCGTCAGCCGTGGCGCGCAAGTGCAGCAGGTGCTGACCGTTGGTCAGGGCGGTAGCGCTCATCTCATAATTGCTGATGGTGGCTACACCGTCGCTCCACACGAACGGAACAGAAACCAGAGATGTCAGATCGTTATCCCACCATGCTTCCACTTTCTCCACCTTCATCTGTGCTTCGATGTCCGCATTCAGGAACGAACTGAAATATGTCTGACTCCAGTTGCCGCCCTTCTTTACGCGCAGGCCTAACCTGTGCCAACCGCCTGGCAAATCGTCGAGGTTGTTCAGATTGAATGAGATAGTGCTTGCGTCCGCCGTGAACGGAATAGCCGAGCCTTTGCCGAACCCCGGATCTGTATCCAGGAAGTACTCTGCGGCAGTGATCCCTGTTGAACTGTTGACATTGGTGTAGAACGTGTAGCGATAGGTCTGGCTCCAGTTGCCACCTTTCTTCACACGCATACCTATTGTATGCCATCCGTCTGCCAACGCGTTGAGGTTGTCAAGACTGAACGAGAGGGAGCTTGCATTCGGCGTGAACGGGATAGTCGAACCTTTGCCTAAGCCCGGGTCAGAGTCGATATAATACTCTGCGGCGGTGATGTCCGTGATGGCATGACCGTTGGTGTAGAACATATACCGGTAGGTCTGACTCCAGTTGCCGCCTTTGCGCACGCGCATACCTATTGTATGCCAGCCGTCAGGCATGGCGTCGAGGTTGTCAAGGCTGAATGCAATCGTGTTGCTGTTTGGCGTGAAGGCGATAGCCGTGCCTTTGTCCAGTCCGGGGTCCTCGTCGATGTAGTACTCCGCAGCAGTGATATCGGTCACGGCATGCTCCTCGGAGTAGAACATGTAGCGGTAGGTCTGTGACCAACGCACGTCGTTCCTCGCACGCAACCCCATGGTGTGCCAGCCGTCAGCCAACGCACCTGTCGGGATGTTGGCTTGAACAGAGCCGGCCGCAACGGCTAATACCGTGGCGCGACCTATGCCCGGGTCATTGTCCACCCAATATTCGGCGCGGTACGATTGCGCTGTAGTTACTTGTATAGTGCTTAGCCAAAGAACACAGAACCACAGCCATCGACGCCTGAACGGACTTTTATGCTGTGTTAACTGATTCTTATTCATTGCTTCCTGCTACTTTGAAGGATATACTCAGACTGTTGTTTGTCGTGTGCTTGGGCACATTGATGTCGTAGAGGTAGGGCACACCTGCGGGGCGACCGTGCAGTTGGTACGGATGTTCGCCACCGAACGCGCCGCACTCACCACCATTGGCATCAGCCGTCTTGGCGGCAGCACCGGCTTTCACTTGGTAGTACATTGCATCGTCCGTGATGCCTGTATCAATGGTGCGGGTGAAGGTGTTCTCCGGTGTGGCACCAATGGTGTTCTGCGAAACGAAATTGGCATATTTACTTTCATCTTCTGCCACAGTCGAAGCCTTCAGGGAAACAACGTTGTGACTAATCGGATATTGCCCGGTGAAGGCCTCCTCCCTGAAGAAATTGCTATTGTTCGAATTGATTAGGATGTTGTTGGTAACAATTGTTTTTAGCGACGTGCAGTAGTCTACTCCATAATTATCTACACAGATTGTGTTATGGTCAATTACCAAACGGACATCCGGATACGACAAACTAAAGGCGCCTATAATAATGTTCCCCTCTATCACACCGGATACCGGGCCACTATTAAAAAAAAGCCCTTTCAGATAATTATTTCGTATTACCAAATCGCTTACCTTGGGACCTATATACAGAGATGCTTTACATCTTTCTATATAAACATGCACAGTAGAATTATTAACATACAAGTAACTGCCATTACAAACGACACCTTGAATGGAAACAGAGTCTGCATTCAGGCGGATACTATTCAGGAAGATTGCGCTTTCTACGTCCAGCAAAGTGTTGGTTGACGACTGGAATCCCCAACCCGGACCGATAATCGTGCAGTTTTTAGACGCCGAGTTCCCGTCTTCACTGCCACGATGAATACCCGGCTCCACATAGATGGTGTCACCTACGTTGAATTTCGCGCTGCCGGTTGCATCCTGCAGGGTTTTGAAGTCGGCACTTTCGCTTTGGTCGTAATTAACGCGCCAGACTTTGGCGTTGGCAACGACGCATACTACCAGCATCGCTGCAGTAAAGAAAAGTTTTTTCATACTCCTTATAGTTATTAATGATGATTATAAATTTTATGCTTAACGCGTTGAAATCAAGGACGTTAGTAAATGAATATATTTATGCAGAGTACGTTGTGTGCTATGGTAGATTTTATTTCCGTGCAAAGGTACGAAAAATATTTGATATATGCAAATTTTTTAACAATTATTTTCGGCAACGGGTTTATTCGTCATCGTCGTCGTCGATGGAGTCGAGTAGGTAGTTGTAATCGGAGCTGATGAACGATTCAATCTCTCGTTGGTCTTTCTTGGTCGGTCGTCCTGTTCCGCGGTCGCGTCCCCCGTTGCCCGCCAAACGTGCGAGTTCGAGCAGTTCGCGTTGCTCGGGCGGTGTCTCGTCGCGCAAATAGTCGGGGACGAGTTTGGCACCGAGCCGGTGCTCGCAAAGCTGTAGGATACGGTAAGTATAGGTGATAGCTCCCTTGCGGACAGTGAACACATCGCCGACATGGAACATGCGCGAAGGTTTGACCTCGAGTCCGTTGAGCTTGACGCGTCCGTTCTTGCATGCGTCAGCAGCAATGCTGCGCGTCTTGTAGATGCGCATAGCAAATAGATATTTGTCGATACGGGTTTCCATGATTGTAGTCGAAAGACCGCTCGCGTTGCTCGTTGACAGATTATATGGCTGCGGTCGGTATTCTAATTATACTGATTCATTGTGCGGTCGATGCCCTGGAGGCAGAAGGAGGGGATGATGTCAGCTATGCGGTCAAGACGCTCGTCGAGGATCGGCTTTTCCTCATCCGTCCATGTACCCAAGACGAAACCTATCTGTGCGCCACGTGTGAACTCGTTGCCTATGCCGAAGCGCAGGCGGCAGTAGTTAGTAGTGCCGAGGATCTGCTGTATATGTTTGAGTCCGTTATGTCCGCCGTCGCTGCCCTGCTTACGTAAGCGTATAGTGCCGAAAGGCAGGTTGAGGTCATCGACGATGACGAGCATGTTCTCGACAGGTATATTCTCCTCGCCGAGCCAGTATCGCACAGCGTTGCCGCTGAGGTTCATGAACGTGGAAGGCTTGAGCAACACCAGTTCGGCGCTCTTGACGCGGCACTTGCCGACGAACCCGTAACGTTTGTCCGCCCAAGTGACACCATGTTTGGCGGCAAAGCGGTCGATAGCCATGAATCCGATGTTATGCCGCGTGTTGGCGTATTCGTCACCAATGTTGCCCAAGCCTACGATGAGGAACTTCATTTATAGTGAATAGTTAACAGTTAATAGTTAATAATTAATATTATTGAATTTTCAGGCCGGTCATGTCGTAGCGCTCGCCATCGCGGATGATGATGACACGGTCGTTCTCAATAACCTTGTAAGGCCTGTTGTCCCCCGTCACGAGTTGCAGCGGCGCACTAAGCGAGCCATGGTGGCTGTCAGCAGCGTAACATATATTGTCCCCCACCATAACCGGTAACCCCGACTGTCGAACGCGACGCAAAGTTACAAAAAAAAATGCACATTTGCAAACTTTCCCGAAGAAAAATTGCACTTTAGTGCATTTTTTAGTAGCGCGGCCTCTCTTCTGTCATCCGAAGGCGGTCTCTCAAAAAAAAAGAAGGATTGTCTCGCGACAACCCAATCTCCATTAACCTTAAATCTAATACCATGAAAAACACGATGCAAAAGTACTGCTTTTTACGCATATATGCAAATATTTAGTCAAAAAACATGTTTTATAACATAAAATATGCAATTTTTGACACGTTTATATGTCATTTGGCTATATTTACTCATGGTGATAGGGCT
>JAFXSS010000090.1 GCA_017525455.1 Paludibacteraceae bacterium | reverse complement strand
GCTGAAGCTGCAAGATTGATTGCCGAAGCTGAAGCAAAGGCCAAAGAGCAGGCAGAAAAACCTGTTGTGGAGGAGAAGGTACCGGAACAGCCGGAGGAAACAAAGAAGACCACTGAAGTGTTCTCGCTTGGCAAACCTGTGCTGAAGAACCAACCGAAGGTAGTGGGCAAGATTGACCTGGATACGCTTAATCAGGCAACTCATCCTCGTCAGAAGACCAAGGAGGAGAAAAAGAAAGAACGTGAGGAACGCGAGCTGGCACGTCGTGCGGCACAAGGCGCTGCAGGCGAAAAACGCAAACGCGAGCGTATCAAGCAGAATAAGGTGGATGTCAATGACGTCAAGAACCAAAAGGGCAAAGCTCCTTCGAAGAAAAAAGGTGTGCGCGTAGAGGTGGATGACGAAGAGGTACAGCGTCAGATCAAGGAGACGATAGCACGTCTGCAAGGTAACAAAGGCAAGACTGCCACCTCCAAACACAAACGCGAACGCCGCGAGCAAGAACGCGAGAAAGCTGCTACCGAGCGCGCACAAGAACAGGCTCAGAGCAAGGTGCTCAAACTCACCGAGTTCGTTACCGCCAATGACTTGGCTGTGATGATGAATGTGCCTGTTACGAAAATTATAGGTACGTGTATGTCACTGGGTATGATGGTAAGTATCAACCAGCGACTTGATGCCGAGACTATCAATATAGTGGCTGAGGAATTTGGTTTTGAAACAGAATATGTCAGCGCTAAGGTTGCCGAGCAGATTGCTGAGGAGGAAGAGGCATACAGCGAAGAAGATATGGAGCCTCGCGCACCGATTGTTACCGTCATGGGTCACGTTGACCACGGAAAAACATCGCTTCTTGACCACATACGTAACACCAATGTTATTGCCGGTGAGGCCGGTGGTATAACGCAGCATATCGGTGCTTACAACGTCAAACTAAGCGAATCGGGCAAGCATATCACGTTCCTGGATACACCAGGTCACGAGGCATTTACCGCCATGCGTGCCCGCGGTGCACAAGTCACGGATATAGCTATCATCATTGTTGCTGCCGACGACGGCGTGATGCCACAGACTCGCGAGGCTATCAGCCACGCACAAGCTGCAGGTGTGCCGATGGTATTTGCTATCAACAAGTGCGACAAACCCGGTGCCAACCCCGACAAGATCAAAGAGGAGTTGGCGAACATGAATCTGCTCGTAGAGGAGTGGGGGGGCAAGTATCAGTCGCAGGACATATCTGCCAAGAAAGGTACGGGTGTACACGAATTGTTGGACAAAGTGCTGCTTGAGGCAGAAATGTTGGACCTGAAAGCCAACCCCAAACGTCGCGCCAAAGGTTCAGTGATTGAGTCCTCGCTGGATAAAGGTCGTGGCTATGTAGCTACACTGCTGGTTTCTGACGGAACATTGCATATGGGCGACGTGCTGCTCGCCGGTACATATCACGGCAAGGTTAAGGCGATGTTCAACGAACGTGGTCAGCGCATCGAGGCAGCCAAACCGGGCGAACCGGCTGTTGTACTCGGCTTGAACGGGGCTCCGCAGGCAGGTGATGAGTTCAATGTGTTGCCTACAGAGCAGGAAGCCAAGGATATAGCTTCTAAGCGCGAGCAACTGCAGCGTGAGCAATCTATCCGTACTAAGAAGCATGTCGGACTGGAGGAGATCGGTCGTCGTCTGGCTATCGGTGACTTCAAAGAACTGAACCTGATCATTAAAACTGATGTTGACGGTTCAGCAGAGGCGCTGGCAGACTCGATGATCAAACTTTCGACAGAGAACATTCAGGTGAATGTAATCCACAAGGCTGTGGGTGCAGTCAGCGACAGCGATGTCATGCTAGCTGCCGCATCCGATGCCATTATCATCGGCTTCAACGTTCGTCCTACAGGTTCAGCCAAGAAAATGGCGGAGCAAGAGGAGGTGGATATACGTGTATATTCAATCATCTACGATGCTATCGAAGAGGTCAAGGCTGCTATGGAAGGTATGCTCTCGCCGGAGATTAAGGAGGAGGTTACCGCTACTGTCGAAGTGCTGCAGACCTTCCACATTAGCAAGGTCGGAACGATTGCCGGTTGTATTGTTCGTGAAGGCAAGATCAAGCGTGGGAACAAGGTTCGCGTCATTCGTGACGGTATTGTTATCAAGACTGCCGAACTCGCGTCTCTCAAGCATGTCAAAGATGATATCAAGGAGGCTGGCGTCAATACGGAGTGTGGCTTGAGTCTGAAGGCATACGACGATTTGAAGGAAGGTGATATACTGGAATCCTTCGAGGAAGTTGAGGTCGCAAAAACCCTCTAACAAACATAAATGGCAAATCGCTTACGTTCTCTTGACGTATTGAGGGGGATAACTGTCGCAGGAATGATTCTTGTGAATAACCCCGGCACTTGGGCGCATATCTATGCGCCCTTGCGTCATGCTGCATGGGATGGTTGTACTCCGACGGATCTGGTATTCCCGTTCTTTATGTTCGTGATGGGCGTAGCGATGTATATCTCCTACCGCAAATACGATTATACACTTACGGCCAAGAGTGCCGGGCATTTGATCTATCGTTCGCTGATGCTTGTGCTTATCGGTTGGGCAATAGGCTGGTTTGGTATATTCTGCCGGACAATGAGCGGCGGCGGAGAGTTGGTGGATGCAATATGGAATAACCCGATAGCGCGTCTGCGCTTTATGGGTGTTTTACCAAGATTGGGGTGGGTAAGTCTGTTTGGCGGATTACTGCTCATGTTATTCAAGCCCAAGCGTACACCATATGTGGCTGCCGTATTACTGGTTATCTACTGCATCATTATAGGAGTAACGGGGAGTTTCGACTTAACTGAGAACAATATCGTCGCGCGTGTGGACAAAGCAATTCTGGGTGAGGAGCATATGTATCGCATCGGAGGCATAGCATTTGATCCGGAAGGTATATTGTCCACTATCCCTTGTGTCGCACATTGTTTGTTAGGATGTTTTGCCGGTAAGTTGATATTTGGTACAGATGACTTGTGGCAAAAGGTCAACCGTCTGTTTATCTTCGGCTCAATCATTTTGCTCTTTGGATTTTTGCTTGACTATGCGTTTCCTATTAACAAGAGCCTTTGGAGTGCTTCGTACGTGTTTGTAACGTGTGGTTTAGCTTCCTTGCTGTTGGCTTTGCTGATGTGGCTGATTGATATCCGTGGCAAAGCAGGTTGGGTTGTACCGTTTGAGAGTTTCGGAGTGAACCCGATGTTCATCTTTGTTTTGAGCGGTGTGCTGGCGATAATCATGGCGAACATCCGGTTTGAGATAGGTGGCGATATGTATTCCGTTTGGGGCTTTTTCTATAAACGGCTGATGCAGCCGCTATTCGGCGACAAAGGCGGCTCGCTTGCATGTGCTTTGATATATGACGCTGTGCTCTGGGGTATTGCATATCCGCTGTATAAGAAGCAAATCTATATCAAGATATAATGGCCGGCATAGCTACTATAGGATTCTTTGACGGTGTCCACACAGGGCATCGGTATCTGTTTGAGCAGTTACATCGTTACGCAAGTGATTTTGACGGTCGCCCGCTTATTTTCACGTTTCTGCAACATCCTCGGGTGGTGCTATCCAAACTCCAAGGTCATGATGATGACCATTATTGTCCGCAACTGTTGACTACCATAGAGGAACGTGAACGGCTGCTCGGACAGTTTGGTGAAGTACATTTCTTTGACTTTGCTGAAGTGCAACCTCTGACTGCTTTTCAGTTTCTTGACTACCTGGCAGACCGATGGAAAGTGCGCCACTTGCTGATGGGATACAATCACCATTTCGGATCAGACGGTTGTATGAGTGACGAACAGTATCAGGCTATTGCTCAGCAGGTAGGCATTTATATTATCCGGGCGCAATCACATAGCGAAGACGGAGTCAAACCGTCATCCACATCCATTCGCAAATTGTTGCAGCAGGGCGATTTGTCAGAAGCCAACAGGCTGTTGGGGTATCAGTATATGTTGACGGGAAGAGTTGTACATGGCAGAATGATAGGCCGTCAGATTGGTTTCCCCACGGCGAATATTGTACCTGCAACAGACAAACTTATTCCTGCTGCAGGAGTATATAAGGCAGTTGTGGATTTTGATAGTGAGCATTCATCTGATCAGTCCAAACAGGCGCTGGTTAATATAGGCACTAACCCTACAGTCGGAAATACGAACCAGACAATTGAAGTTCATATTCCTGGGTTTGCTGGTGACTTGTATAATCAATCAATCACTTTGCACTTTATTGACCGTTTGCGCGAAGAACGGCGATTCGCTTCTCTCACCGATCTGCAAGCTCAGATCAGTAAAGACCTGACTGCACTTGAATAATGTAGAACCGTTAAATTCTATCTCAATATGAAAAAGTTCTTACCCCTTGTGCTGCTGAGTTTGTTGCTTGCAGCCTGCAATCCTTCGCAGACGGCTGTTGATGATCTACAGAAGTTTACTGAGCGAATCGAATCTAAGTCCGATAATTGGTCGGATGCTGATTGGGATGATGCTTTGATGCATTACTCCGAACTATGCCAGACTATAGAGCAGTATGACTACAACGATAGTCTGCGTTATGAAATAGGCGAACTTAAGGGACGTTGTATGGCGCAGTTCTACAAACATTCGTTTGATGATGCAACCAGAGGTATGCATGATGCCTTCATCGAACTTGGCGGTGCTATCGAGGGACTGCTGGACGGATTGGGTAAGTAAGAGTAGAAAAGGTTGAACAGAGGTAAAATTAAGAGTAAAATTAGGAATTATTTGTATGGCAGACGACAAAAAGATAATTTTTTCGATGGTGGGCGTGAGCAAAACCATCCAACAGAATCAGAAACGTATTCTAAACAATATTTACCTGAGTTTCTTCTATGGAGCGAAGATAGGCATTATCGGTCTGAACGGTGCCGGTAAATCCACTTTGATGAAAATCATTGCAGGTATCGACAAAAACTATCAGGGCGAGGTGGTGTTCTCACCTGGTTATACAGTCGGATACCTGGAGCAAGACCCGCAGCTTGACCCCACAAAGACTGTGCGTGAGTGTGTGCAGGAAGGTGTGCAACCGATTATGGATATGCTACGCGAGTTCGATGAAATCAATATGGCTTTTGCTGAACCTGATGCAGATTTCGACAAACTGCTTGCCCGTCAGGCAGAATTGCAGGATAAACTTGATGCCGCTGATGCCTGGAATATCGATCAGCGTCTTGACCGTGCAATGGATGCTCTGCGTTGCCCGGATGACAACGAGAACGTGCAACATCTGTCAGGTGGTGAGCGTCGCCGTGTGGCGTTGTGTCGGTTATTGCTGCAGCAGCCTGATGTTCTGTTGTTGGACGAGCCTACAAACCATTTGGATGCCGAGAGTATCGACTGGTTGGAGCAACACTTGCACCAATACCCGGGAACGGTAATCTGCATTACGCACGACCGTTATTTCCTGGATAATGTAGCAGGCTGGATCCTCGAGTTGGATAGAGGTGAAGGTATCCCGTGGAAGGGCAACTATTCATCATGGCTGGAGCAGAAAACCACCCGTATGGCGATGGAGGAAAAGCAAGCTTCCAAGCGACGTAAGACTCTGGAGCGTGAGTTGGAGTGGGTTAGAATGGCTCCTAAGGCTCGTCAGGCTAAGTCTAAAGCCCGTCTGGGCGCTTACGACCGCATGCTCAACGAGGAACAGAAAGAGCGCGAGGAGAAGTTGGAGATATTTATTCCTAACGGACCGCGTTTGGGTAACAAGGTTATTAATGCCGAAGGTGTGAGCAAGGCGTTTGGCGACAAGTTGCTGATGGAAGATCTAAACTTTATGTTGCCACCTAACGGCATTGTAGGCATCATTGGCCCGAACGGTGCTGGTAAGACGACCTTGTTCCGTATGATCATGGGCATGGAGAAACCTGACAAAGGTACGTTTGCTGTAGGAGAGACAGTGAAAGTAGGCTACGTGGACCAGGTTCACTCAAACATTGACCCCGAGAAAACCGTATATGAGACTATCTCCAATGGTACGGAGTTTATCCGCGTAGGTGGCAGAGAGATTAACGCGCGTGCATACTTGAGCCGGTTCAACTTTACCGGCGCAGATCAAGAGAAGAAGTGCGGCGTGTTGTCCGGCGGTGAGCGTAACCGTCTGCATCTGGCGCTGACCTTGAAGAGTGAGGCGAACGTACTTCTGCTCGACGAGCCCACGAACGATATTGATGTTAACACTTTGCGTGCTCTGGAGGAAGGCTTGGAGAACTTCGCCGGCTGTGCAGTTGTTATCAGTCACGACCGTTGGTTCCTTGACCGTATATGCACCCATATCCTTGCGTTTGAGGGGGACAGTAAGACCTATTGGTTCGAAGGCGATTATAGTGACTACGAGGCAAACAAGCGCCTCCGTCTCGGCGAGGATGCACTGACACCCAAGCGCATTCACTACAAGAAATTAGTGTGAGGTAAAATCAAGGGATATATACATTGTATATGTAGGTCGTATTAGGACGCTGGATTGGCTAGACTATGGCAAGCGGTTAACTGCCTCTATAGCCTTTAGTGTCAGGCGCGCGAGCGCATAGTTGTCTAGTTCTTCCCATGTTATCGCGAATGAATCGGGTAATATGGGAAGTTCGTTTACTGGCATAACGTAGAACCGCGCATGCAGTCGCTGGTGGCTGAGAATGTGCGTGAATGACGGTAACGCTCTAGCTCCGTGCATTTTATACTTTTGCCATTTTTCTTCTGACGAATGTTCAATCAGCGGAAACTCGTACAAGTGCTGCCAGATATCTTTGGCTGAACGTTGGTGAATAAGCGTTTTGTTGTCAGGAGTAATATATATAGTGTACGTAAAGTACCGGTTGCGGAGCGTAGGACGCGGCTTGCGCACGGGCAGTAAGTCAACCGTGCCCGCGGTATATGCCTTGCAGAAAGCCTGAATGGGGCAATTGGTGCAGTCTGGAGATTGTGGCAGGCAATACAAAGCGCCAAACTCCATGATAGCAGAATTGAATAGCCGTGGATTGGCTTTGTCTAACAATTGTTCTGCCAGACCATGGAAATATTTTTTACCCGCTGATGTGTCGAATGCCATTTCGCAGTCATTGAGTCGTGCGAGTACGCGATAAACATTCCCATCCAGCGCCGGGTAGGGCAGATTGTATGCAAACGATGCAATGGCTCCGGCAGTATAATCGCCCACGCCGGGTAAGCTGCGTAACTCGTTAAAGGTTTTAGGGAAACGGATTTCTGATATATAATTGCTATAGTCTGATGTATTTTGCCTGATGCTTGACGCTTGATTGCCTACAATCATTTGGGCAGCCCTATGCAGGTTGCGTGCACGAGAGTAATATCCTAGACCTTGCCAAAGTCGCAACACATCATCTTCATCGGCAGCGGCAAGCATTTCTATCGTAGGATAGGTAGTAACAAAACGATAATAGTAGTCCATTCCCTGTACCACACGCGTCTGCTGCAGGATGATTTCGGATAACCAAATGTAGTATGGATTTTCCGTCTCTCGCCATGGCAAAATACGATGGTTGGCTTCGTACCAATCATATAGTAATCGATAGAAATTCTGACTATAAAGTGTCATTTTTTGACCTATTTTGTAAAATAATGGTGCAAAGATACATAAAAAATATGAAAAAACGAATTTTTTTTCACTTTTTCTTTTGAATATCAAATATTTTTTGTAACTTTGCAATCTATTTCGCGCTTTTTGGGTTCGAAAAATGCCAAAATTAGAAATTAATATAACTATATAAAAACAAAACAATTATGACAAAAGCAGAATTAGTTAATCAAGTAGCCGCGGAAACCGGCTATGATAAAGCCACGATTCTGAATGTTCTCGAGGCAGCAATGAGCGAGATCAAGAAGAATGTAGCCTCTGGCGAGAATGTTTATCTTCGTGGCTTCGGTAGTTTCATTTCCAGAGTACGTGCTGAGAAGGTTGCACGTAACATTACAAAGAACACATCCATCGTTGTTCCCGAGCATAAGATCCCTGCTTTCAAACCCGCTCGCGAGTTTGCTGCCCAGGTTAGAAAATAATAATAGAAATTATCCAACAATTAAATAACTTACTATTATGCCAAACGGAAAAAAGCATAAGAGACACAAGATGTCCACGCACAAGCGTAAAAAACGTCTGCGTAAGAATCGTCATAAGCATAAGTAAATGACGTAGTGCTTTGCAAAATGCCCTGCTTCAGCGGAAGCAGGGCATTGCAAGGTAAAGAAGAGCTTATCGCGTAAGAGCGAAAGCTAAGTAAAACAATTTGATGTACTGAAAACATGAAAAGCGAATTGATTATTGACGTACATCCCGATGAAATTGCCATCGCGCTGACAGAAGACGATCGTCTGCAAGAAATCCGCCGCGAGAAACGTAATGTAGATACCTTTGCCGTAGGCAACATCTATTACGGCCGCGTGAAGAAAGTAATGCCTGCGTTGAATGCAGTATTTGTGGATGTAGGTTATGAGAAAGATGCTTTTCTACACTACTTGGATTTAGGTTCTAATTTTCTTACTCTACAGAAATTTATCTCCCGAACAGTCAGTGACCGCCGTCGAATCCCCTCGATGCGTAGCGTTGAGAAACAGCCCGAATGTGGCAAGGACGGTCAGATTGGCGATTACCTGAAAGTGGGAGATACACTTTTAGTACAAGTCACCAAAGAACCCATTAATACCAAAGGACCGCGTCTGACCGCAGAGGTATCTCTGGCTGGTAGAAACATGGTCTTGATGCCAATGGGCGACAAGGTGATGGTAAGTAACAAGATTCGCCGGGATAGTGAGCGCAACAAACTGCGCAAGATGGTGCAACAAGTCCGTCCGCAAGGATATGGAGTAATTGTTCGCACCGTAGCCGAAGGAGCACAACTTGAAGATTTGGACTCCGAACTCAATATCCTTGTGCGAAAATGGGAAGATGCATTACGCCTGCTGCAAACCAAGCAACCTGTGAGCCTCATCTGCGAAGAGATAGGCCGTACGACGGGTATAATCCGTGATTTGTTTTCACCGGAATTTAATACCATACAGGTGAATGACGCAGAGGTGTATGACGAAGTAAGAGAATATGTGGAACTCATCTCTCCTGAAAGTGCCAAGATAGTCAAGCTATACACGGGTGAACAGCCGATCTTTGATCGTTACGACATTACCCGTCAACTTAAGACTGGTCTGGGCCGTACCGTAGGTTTCAAGAACGGCGGCTATCTGATTATCGATAAGACGGAGGCTTTGTTCTCAATCGATGTGAATAGCGGTTCGAAGAAGGTATATGATGATCAGGAAGAGAATGCGTTCCATTATAACATGCTGGCAGCCGAGGAATTGGCACACCAATTACGTTTGCGCGATATCGGCGGAATCATTATCGTTGACTTCATAGACATGGATTCCAAGGATCATCAACAACAGTTGTACGAGTATATGCGCAAATTGATGGCTCACGACCGTGCTCGCCATAATATTCTGCCTCTCAGCAAGTTCGGTCTGATGCAGATTACCCGCCAGCGCGTACGTCCGGCAGTTGAGATGGATGTAACAGAGGTGTGTCCCACTTGTCATGGCAAGGGACGCATCCAGAGTTCCATCAACTTTACGGAGCAATTAGAGCAGGAGATTGACCTAATGTACCGCTTGTACGGAAAGGGAATGCGTTTGCACGTTCATCCGTATGTATATGCGTATGCAACACAAGGCTTGTTTAGCCTGAAGTGGCGTTGGTGGTTGCACTATGGAGTAACGCTGCAGGTGAATCAGGGGGTGGGAATGATGGAGTATCATTTCTACAATTCCAAAGGAATGGAGTTGAGCCGTCCGGAAGCAGAGTCGGGCAACGAGGAAAAGATCGAGCGCGCTTTGCGTGTGGATACAAATCCTCAACCCCAACCGCAGCCCAAACAACAACCCAAACAGCAATCCAAACCGCAGCCGCAAGCTAAACCGCAGCAACAGCCTAAGCAACAGCAACCTCAGATTAAGCAACAATCGCAAACCCAGCAACAACCTGAGGTTAAACAGCCGAAACTGCAGACGCAAGCCAAGCAGCAACAACAGCAGGCAAAGCAACAGCCCAAACAGCAATCTAAAGTAGAGTTGGCACAACCGGCGGTAGAAACTAAACCGCAGGTAGAGACTCAACCTCGTAAGGACGCAAAGCCAAAGGCTCAAAGCACGCGCAAGAAAACGGCTAAACAAGCAACGGCCAAGGTTGAACAACCTAAGACGGAACAAGTTCAAGCGGAGCAACCCAGTGCAATCGAAACTGTAGCAACAGAAGCTAAGCCCAAGCCAAAACGTGCTCCACGCAAAAAGACTGCAAAGCCCGTTACTGAAGCAAAGGTCGAGGTACAAGCTGAAGTAGTACCCGCTACTGTTGAACAGCAGAAGGAATCCTCTGCCGACAAACCGAAACGTACACGTCAGCCTAGAAAGAAGAAAGCTGATGCACAAGGAGCAGAAAATGCCCAAATCCAATAAGTAGAAAAGCGAAAAAAGGCTGTCACTAAGTGTGGCAGCCTTTTTTTGATGCATATTATGATCAATCCATGTCTGTCAGAATGATATATTGCCATGGATTCAAATTGCAGGAGTAGCCTGCTTCAACTGTAACAATGTTTCCATCCAAATCAACATAATCATCGGCATATTCTTCGGTATCAATTGTTACCTGTTGTGGCCTATTGCTCATGTTGATGATGCTGATTACTGTGTTGGTGAGATTTTTTTGCTCATCAACCGTTTCACGTACACATGCAAAAACCATATCGTTATCTGCCGTCAGACGAATCATAGGTGCGCCAACTTCGGGAGAGTAGAGCGCTGGATTAGCTTCGCGCAAGGCGTTCAGTTGTTTGTACAACGGGCGCATTGAGCAATTCTCGTCACGGTCGATGCAGTCTTTCTCAAAGAACTCCAGACGATGATGGTTGCCGTACTCCTGTCCTGTATAAATCAGTGGCATGCCGGGAATAACATATGTGAATGCTGTCATCGCTTCCACGGCTGCTTTGCTCTTCAGACGCTCATACTCATCACCTGACCATGAATTCTCATCATGGTTGGATATGAAGTTCATACGGATGGCATAATCCTCAACCGTAGTATCCGCCTTAGCAAAATAGTCCCACAAGTCTTGAACGGAGTTGGTACCTTGTGCAACACCATTCATCAGGTGATGCAGTGTCCATCCGTAATACATGTCGAAGGCCGATTCACATAACTCATAAGCCTTATCTTCATCTTCCGCCAGTGTGAACATTTTCGGATGGGTGATGCGAAGTTCGGCCATAGCATCGTTCCAGAAATCTGTCGGCACTTCGCCTGCTACATCGCAGCGGAAACCGTCAATGCCAATCTCGTCCATCCAGAAATGCATTGCTTCCTTCATGGCTGCGCGCATGTCTTCGTTCTCATAATTGAGTTTGCTAATATCTGTCCAGTCATACTGAACCATGAGGTTTCCGTTTTCGTCACGGTAGTGCCATCCTTCGTTTTGAGTCCACTCGCTGTCCGGAGCTGTATGGTTAGCCACCCAATCTAGAATAACTTTCATGCCCAACTCATGTGCTTTGGCCAGAAAATGCTCAAAATCCTCACGTGTGCCGAATTCGGGATTGAACTCACAGTAATCGATGATACTGTAGTAACTGCCGAGTGTGCCCTTGCGTGTTAGTTTGCCGATGGGTTGCAGCGGCATCATCCAGATGATATCCACACCCATTTCCTTGAGTTTGGGCAGTTCGGCTTCTGCGGCTGCAAATGTGCCTTCGGGGGTCAACTGACGGGTATTCAACTCGTAGATAGTGGCATCGTAGGCAAACTTCGGGTGTTTGGTTTGCTGTGCTTCTTGTTTGGTGCAAGCCGTGAAGGCCAATGCTGCCAAAATAAAGAGACATAGTTTTTTCATATCATTACAGATTTAAGGATTAATATTATCTTATTGTTTATCAATTGAATAGGTCAAATCTTTGCGGTTGATGGTTACCGTTATTTTCTCGCCCATGTATGTGCGCGAGTAAACCCACTCGTCAGCAGTCAGGCGCTCGGTCTGAAGGTCGCCGTAGAGTAGGGGCATCGATGTGCGGCGCAACTGGATGAGTCGCTGCACCTCATTCCGCATGGCTTTTTCCTGTTCATTCAATCCGTCAAACCGCATCATCATTCGGTTATCTGGGTCGTTAGCGCCAACTTCGCCGTACTCATCGCCCTGATAAATGCATGGCACACCGGGGATGGTAAAGTTAATCACTTCTTGTAACATAGCTTTGCGGTATGCAACGGATGCGTCGCCTATGCCTACTGTGCGCGTCCAGCCAGCTTCTTTCCCGTCCTCATCCGGGCGGATTGCTCCGCCGGCAAGTGAGGCTATACGAACCTGGTCATGGTTGCCGGATATGTTTCCCATCGTGTGATGTGACCCGTAGGCAGCCATCGACTCTTTGACTATGCGTTCCAATTCCTGCATACCGTACTTGGTATCAATCACAGATTCGCGAATACCGTAATACTCGTTGAAGTCAAACTGAGCATTCAGCATACCCGACTTGACATACATGCCAATGAGTTCCGGCGAACCGTATGTCTCACCAATCATCCAGATGTGTCTTCCCGGGAAACGAGTGGCAATCTTGTGCCCTAATAGTCGCCAATACGTCTCAGGTATATGTTTGCATGCATCGTGGCGGAAGCCGTCGAATGGATAATTCTCCAGCCAGAACAGAGCTGTATCTGTCATCGCTTCACATACTTCCGGGCGCTCCAAATCAAGCGAAGGGATGTGCACGTCAAACCACGTAGTCAATCGCGCCTCGTCCCACAACTCAAAATTCCTTCGTCCATCGGGTAAAATGCTGTCGGTTATCCATTCGGGATGTTGCTGGATGACGGGTGAATTGATGTGCAAGTGGTTGGCTACGTAGTCAAGCACTACATGCCAACCATGAGCATGAGCAGCATCAAGCATAGCGCGGAGTTCTTCAGGGGTACCGAAACGGTGGTCAACCTTGTTGTTGTATATTGGCCAATAGCCATGATAGCCGGAGAATTTGGTATATGTCTTGCTCGGGTCGTATTTGTTTCCGTGTTTGAAAGGATAGCGACCCCATGCATCCGTGGGATTTTGAGTAATGGGCGATATCCAGATTGTGGTGATGCCCAATTCTTCAAAAAAGCCGTTGTTGATTTTTTCGGTTATGCCGGCCAGGTCACCGCCTTGATAATCGACAATGGGTAATACTTCTGGATCATTGAGTGGCTCGTCGTTGGCTGTGTTTCCGTTGCTAAAGCGGTCAATCATCAGCGAGTAGAGTACTTGTGTCTGATCATCGTTGAGCGTCAACTGTGAGGCGTCTGTCACAACCTTGCCGTCCTGCAATGGGATAAGTACATCGTTCAAGCGATTGGCAAAGTTGGCAGCATATAGCCGTATGAACGCACGTCCCCTCGGGCACTCGGGTATCCGCAATGTGCCTATTGCATCGCCTTCACCGCGTTCAATCAGTTCGGGGGCAAGTTTTTGGTCGTTAAGATAGGCTTGCACGCGGTAGTTGCCGGCAGCCGGCAGACTGAACAGAATAGTAGTATCGGTGTAGCCTTCAGTAGTCAGACCGGTTGCGAAAGGCAAATGCGGCAGGATCGGTATGTCGTATGTGGCGGTGCTATCTACATATATTGTTAGTGTGGAAAGTGTATTGTCGCCGCTTAGATCAAATTCCAAGGTTGTATAGGTGGAGGCCGTGTAACTCATGTCGGTCTCGATGGTTAGTTGCTCGTCACCGGTCAGTGCTGGTAGATAATCTGTAAGCCAGATGTGTTGTACTCCGCCTGTGTAATATACAGGCATGATAGGGTTGGCTACAGCAATCTCCGAACTGTTTTGGCATTTTTGCTTGCCGGCACATGCGCTGAAACCAATCAGCGATGCAACTAAAGATAACAGGAATATAGATTTTTTCATATTAGATAAAGGATTTATTCTACATGGTATGCGCATATCTTTGCGTTGCAAAGTTACGATTTTTTTTTTATATATGCAAGTCAGATAGGTATTTTTTTGCAAATTTCGATAAATTTTATTAACTTTGCGCCAAAATAGCAACATTTTGGATTTTCTATATTTGCAAACATACGTATTATGAAAAAAGCATTTGTGTTCCCCGGTCAGGGTAGCCAGTATATTGGTATGGGCAAGGAGTTGTATGACAATTTCTCCGTCGCCCGTGATTTGTTTGAGCACGCCAATGACTTGTTAGGTTTCCGTATAACGGATGTAATGTTCAGTGGAACGGACGATGAATTGCGTGCCACTCGTGTGACACAACCGGCAGTGTTCTTGCATTCAGTGGCAGCCTATATGGTCAATACTGTTGAGCAGCCTCAGATGGTTGCCGGTCATAGTTTGGGTGAGTTCTCTGCTCTTGTGGCATGCGGAGCTTTGGCGTTTGATGACGCTCTGCTGCTTGTTCGCGCCCGTGCCGAAGCCATGCAGCATGCATGCGAATTGCAGCCGGGGACGATGGCTGCTGTCTTGGGGCTGGAGGATGACAAAGTTGATGCTGTCTGCCGCAATATAAGCGATGATGTTGTTGTTGCTGCCAATTTCAACAGTAATGGCCAGGTGGTTATTTCCGGTACGGTGAGCGGTATAGATGCAGTTATTCCTCTGCTGAAAGAAGCCGGTGCCCGGCGTGCAATCAAGTTGCCCGTAGGTGGCGCTTTCCATTCTCCGTTGATGCAACCTGCAGCAGAGGCATTGGGTGAGGCTATAGAGCAAACGGCTTTCCATAAGCCCGTGTGCCCGATATATCAGAATGTGTGTGCGGCGCCGCAAACGGATCCTGAGCGTATCCGCCGCAATCTGCTTGACCAACTCACGTCTCCTGTGCGTTGGACGCAGTCTGTCAACCGAATGATTGCCGATGGCGCAACGGAGTTCTACGAGTTCGGTCCGGGTGATGTGCTCAAAAATCTCATCCGCAAAATCAATCCTGACGTGACTGTCGGCTGATTGTAGACATTTGCTGTTTGCCCGTTTGTTTGTTCTTTTAGTTACTGGTGCTTTATCGCGTCGGAGAATATCCATAAGTCTATCCTGAAGATAGCCGTTCCTTCTATCTTGGCCAATATCACCATTCCGCTCGTAGGGTTGGTGGATATGGTTATTGCCGGACATATAACATCTGCATGGGCAATTGGAGGTATAGCTGTTGGAACAATGTTGTTCGACATGCTGTATGGTTGCTTCGGTTTCCT
>JAFXSS010000089.1 GCA_017525455.1 Paludibacteraceae bacterium | reverse complement strand
GGCGTTTCTGGTTGCAGAGTTTGAATACATCCTTATCCGGATAAAGTTCCATCAACGCCTCAACTACAATGAACTGCAAGTCACTCAGGTGCGCTTGGTCATAATCCAGTATATGTATCTGCACGCCTTGCGACTGCTCGCCGTTGAAATTGCCGTAATAGGGTTTGAAATATATCGGTCTGAACACAACACCCGGCACATTGCGCGCATTGAGTGACGTTGCCAGTTTGTTGGCATCTATCCACGGCGCACCAATGATTTCGAATGGCAACGTGTAACCTACGCCAATACTCACATAGCCCAACTCGCCAAAGATGCCCGTGGCGGGATAGAAATATGCTGTCTTGGCCTGAGGGATATGCGGTGAAGCCACTATCCATTCCAGTCCTGTTTGCTCCCATGTCATACTTCTCCGCCAACCTTGCATAGGTATTACCTTCAGTTTGCAAGGTTTGTCGCTCTGCGCATTCAGATATAGCGCCAACTCACCGCAGGTCTGACCATATACATACGGAATCTTAAACTGCGAAACAAACGACATATATCCGTCTTCTACCAGATTGCCCTCTATCTTCAATCCGCCCAAGGGATTCGGACGGTCGAGCACTATCAGTTCTTTGTTCTGTTCGGCACAGGCTTCCATCAGCATACCCATCGTGGATATATATGTAAATGACCTGCAACCTATATCCTGAATGTCATACACGATGCAATCCACGTTACTTAGCATCTCTGCGGAAGGTTTGCGCGTCTTGCCATATAGCGACATCATCGGTATGCCTGTCACCTCATCCACCTCATTGCTTACCGCGTCACCGGCATGGGCATTACCTCTTACACCATGCTCCGGCCCAAACAAGGCTACCAACTGATAGCCGCCTTGCTCCTGACCTGCATACAGGATATCTACTGTCGAGCGCAACTGGTGATCAACGCCAGTCGGGTTAGTACATAGTGCTACACGCTTGCCTTGCAGCGGCTCAAAATGCTGCTGCTCAAGTACTTCAACACCTAGAGTTAGAAGGAATACAAGTAAGGTATGCATCATGGTTAATTAGTGATGATTGATGTCGGGTTTTGGCAACCGACAAATAGTAACTGACAAAAACAATATAACCTACCGCCGATCGACGACTTAGTCATCTATCGGGAATATGCCTGTCGGACGGCGAATGGTATATTTGGTCATATCCTGGTTGGACTCAAATCCTATACCTTTGATGATTGTGCCGCGCGCACTGTCACCTTTAGCCAGGATAGCTGCCTGCGTAGGCGGTTGGGTAATGGTGATAGAGGAGTCGGAATATACGCGCTCATCCTTCTGACTCCAATACAGTTCGGGTGTTTCAAACTGCTCACCGTTGACATTGGTTGCAAACACATTACCCGTCAGATGCCAAATTTCTGCCTGATCATCATAGTAGGCATAATCTGACCGCAAGGTAGCTGTCGTCTGCAACATTTTGTCGAATTGCTCAAGGTAGATGCCTTCGGGAAACTCCCAATGTGACGGTTCGGCTTTATCGAACACCAGCCATTGTCGCGAGGTTATGCGGAACCGGGTAACTCCCGAGTCAGAGATGAGCGTTGTAACCTCCTGTGCATCCAGCACCGGCATCGAAGCACGGTCATCAATGGCATCCATACGCAACTTAACCTCCTTGCGACGGCAAGAAGGAAAGAAAAGTATTGCCACCATTGCGATGGCAATACTTAGAATAATATATCGTCTGTTATTTAGCAGCACGGCAAGTTGTGGTTTCCTGTATCCAGCCTCCTACGGTAAACGAAGCGCCATCCTGCAATTCCGGCAGGTCGAAGATCTCCTCCTTCGTAGGGAAGTACTTCGAGTACGAAGCTATGAGCTTGTTGGCATCATCTGCTACATCAGGATCAACCATCTTAGCCTTCTGGAACTTATCCACAGCAGCCCAGAACACAGTCTTGTTCAGGATTGCAGCCTTAGCCGCAGCCATACCCTCGCCGTAAGGCTTCGACGAAGCATACAACATACCCATCAGAATGTAGCAACGGCCTTGGTTTGCCATCAGCTCGAGCGAACTGCGCAGGTACTGGCGAGACAACTGGTAAGCCTTGATCTTGTCAAAGTAGATGTATGCAATGTCGAACAGGTACTCGGCACGATCCTCTTTGTCATCTTCCGGAGCAAGTTCGATGGCTTGCTCATAGTAGTTGATGGCATCCTTGTAGTCAGCCTTCTTCATACACATCTTTGCGCAACCGGCAGCACTCTCCTCGGTAGGCTCCAGCTTGTGCGAAGCTGCAGCAGCCGTGAAGTAAACTTCACTCTCCGTGCATTTCATGCGGCGGAACATAGCCATAATCTTGTTGAGCGTATTGATGTCATTCAGATGCTCTTGTACAATCGGGCCAAAAATCTCGTCAAGCTTGTCGCAGTTGGCAGCACCGGATGAGGCAAACATCTGATCGATATAGTCCTTGTTCTCCTGCGCACGTGCTGCGTTCTTGTTCGATGCGTCAGCTGCTTGCACACCCAGAATCGTCGAAACCATCTGATAGTCGGCAATATATGCGGAAGCATACTTGTCAGGATCGGATTTATAACGTGCATTGCTCAGGTCAGCAACGGCTTTCAGCACTTGCAGTTGTGACTTGTTTCCCATACCCTCGATCGACTCTTTCAGCCAGCCGTAAGCAGGCTCCTTGAGCGGATCCTCTTTGAAGAAGTTGCAGTAATCCACACCCTTCAGACCAAGGATATAAGCCTTCGGGTACTTGGGGTCATTGCCAAAATATTTAATACGGCTGTCGTGAAGTTTGAGCAGCAGTTGACGCAGTTCGTCATACTCCTTCGGATCTTGAGTTTGCGAAATCTTCCACTCTACAAGTTCGTCACCACGTGTATAGATTGCCTTGTTGGCATTCGGGCAGGTGGTATATACTTGCCACCAGGGGTCCCAAGCGTCGGCATATTGTTTGTTCTTCACCGACTCGTTGAACAACGACACATTGATTACGCACTCCTCGGTTATTGTCGGCTCAGCCTCCTCAACCGGAGCAGCCGGTGCGGGTTCAGCAGCCTTCTGAGGTTTCTTGGCGAGGGCAAACGCAGGAAGCGTAGCCACCAATACTAATGCAATAATTGACTTTTTCATATCAGTAAATTTTTATGTAGTTATTATTTCGTTTGAACAATTAACTATTGTTTTGCTCGAACAGTTGATTATAGTTTCCGCTTGAAGAACCAGTTTTCGCAAATAGCTGCATTGATGGTCAACTTCAAATAATCCTCCTTGAGTATCGAACCTCGGTGACCGTATTCGACGGTAGCGTTGAATATTGTTCCTGCATTTCGCAGCGGGAATCCAACACCGAGCGATACTTTAATCTCCTTTCCTTTCACGTTCTGCTGGTAGGGGTCTGTCAGTTTGGCACCCAGTCGCCAGCACACGCGCTCTACGTAGTTTCGTCCGTATGGGTTGTGGCGGTACTCAGCACCGATAGCATAGATAGCCCTTGAGCGCAGAGTCTGATTGGTGAACGTCTTCACATTTCCCCATCCCTGATAGGTGTAATCGAAGGCTACGGTCAGACGTTGTTGCCAGGTGTACGATGCTCCTACGCCCCATTGCATCGGTACTTGCATGGCTGCACCGCCAATCTGTGTCGTGTCACCCCAGTTCGTTTCAATCACGGCATATTCGCCTTTTAGCGGCAGTTGGGGCTCCCAAACCGCACCCAGGGTAAACGCATCCTGATTACTGAACGTGTGGAACAGTTGTGCGCCTACACGAGTACGAACACTGCTTACGTTCAGCATACTGAACATCGCCACGTCTTGCATGCCGGATTCTGTAAAGGTCAGTGCACGGTAGTTGCTCACTTCGCCGAACATGTAATAGACATTGGCGCCTACAGCAAACCAATCCATTATATTGAAACTCAATCCGCCGTACACCTCTGTTATACCTCCTTCGCCGGCATACGTCATGGCGTAGTGGTAATTCGAACCGATAGAGTCGTTGAGCGTAAAATCATAACCTACCGACGAGTATGGCATCACACCAGCCGATACTGCTATATATCGCTTGTACAGCGGCAACTGCAAACTCAAGTACTCAAGATTACCATTGGCGCGGTTACGGCGGCCTGTGGCATCGGAGTATGTTGTCCAAAGAACGCTACCGGCCAGGTCAAACATAAATGTCACACTGTCGCAGGCTGTATATGAGGCGGGTTGCAGCGGGTTGATGGCTTTGTTCGAACGCATACCTATACCTACCCCGCCCATAGCTCTGTACGTATTAGGCACATCATCTCCCAAATCACCGTACGCAAAACGCGAATAGGGCGAACTGGTCATATTTTGCGCTCCGACAGCCAGAGTCAGACAGGCAAGTATATATGTGACGAATAATTTCTTCATTCTCTCCTATCGCCGGCAGCTGTGTGCAGTCGCCCCGACGGTTTTTATACTAATAATACAACTATCGTGCCAAACCTATTAGCCTTGCTGGGTGTTGTACAGCAAAATTTGGTTCAATCCCTTGAGCACCAGATGGCGTTCGAAGCGCACATCGGCCTGTAAGCCATGCAGGATAAACGGTGCATTACCGCCTGTGATGATGGTCTTATAATGCGGTATTTGCTCCTGCAAATCACGCATGTAGCCTTTGACTTCGAACAATACTCCGCGTATCACTCCCGCCGCTATAGCATCGCGCGTGTTGCGCCCGAACAAAGGTAGCATCTCGTTCTCCTCTGCTTCCACCAGCGGTAGCTTTTTCGTCATGCGGTGCAAGATAGTGAAGCGCATTTTCAATCCCGGGGCAATGTTACCTCCTACAAAACCTCCATCCTCCGACACAAAGTCGTACGTGATAGCCGACCCCGCGTCAATGATCAGTATGTTTTCATTAGGATAGATAGCATTTGCTCCCACAGAAGCGGCCAGCCGGTCTTGCCCGAGTGTAGCAGGTGTAGCATATTGATTCTTGACAGGCAGGGGCGTGTTATGGTCAAACAGCACAAAGTGTCTCGAATGTTTGGTCAGGGCATTAACTACAGCCGGCTCAATATTCACCACCGAAGAAATTATACTGTCTTCTATGGTGTACAACTGAAACAATTGCTCTACCTCGGCCGAGGCAAAGTGCTTGTAGATGAAATGTTTGGCTATGCTTCCGTTCTCACGGAACAGAGCCACTTTTGTTCTGGAGTTACCCTGATCAATACAGAGGTTCATATCTTAACATTCTTTCTATGTTCCCGCCAAAGTTATAGGGCAGGGACTGCGAAGCCGCGCACTGATTATTTTGCAAAGCCCAACCTGCGCAGCTACTTTGCCGAACGCTTAGTCTGCCATGCTGGTGTACAGGAAGCGTTTGATGGATTTCTTAGGCGTCTTCTCAAACTCGTGAGGATAGATTTTTATCTTCGCTATCGGCTCGTAGGATGCCAGTAGCGGGTTAAGTGCCTTGCGGTTGTCCTCCATCGCTTCCTCGAGTTGGGCTTCACTCAAGCCATTGGCATCGGCTGCCTCCATATCAGGGAATACGAGCGCAACGAGCTGGTTCTCTTTATTCTGCAAAACGAGCGACTCGCTCACATAAGGCATATTATCGAGTTTGGACTCAATCTCTTCGGGGTAAATGTTTTGTCCTGACGGCCCAAGCAACATTGTTTTGTTACGTCCCTTGATAAATATGAAGCCATCCTCATCTATTGTGCCAAGATCTCCTGTCTTGAGCCAGCCGTCCTCACTGAAAGTCAGGCGTGTTGCCTCATCGTTCTTGTAGTAGCCGTACATCACGTTCTCGCCGCTAACCTCTATCTCGCCTACGCCATCTTCATCCGGATTGGCAATACGTGCTTTCATCAGTCCGGGCAAAGCTTGACCGCAACTGAAGGTTTTGTAATTCTCCCACGGCGTAAACGAGATCAACGGTGCGCATTCGGTCATTCCATAGCCAACCGAGACGGGGAACTTTATTCGCTTAAGGAATGCCTCAACCTCAGCATTGAGCGGTGCACCGCCGATAATGATCTGTTTGAACTCGCCGCCAAATGCGTTTATAAGCGTCTCACGAATCTTACCGAGCACTATCTCATCAAGATAAGGAATCTTCAGTACCCAACTGACAGGCGCCTTACTGATCTGCGGAACAATCATCTTCTTATAGATCTTTTCCAGGATGAGCGGCACGGACAGAATCAGTGTCGGCTTGACATCAGCAAAGGCCTTGAGCAGGATTTTCGGAGCTGGAGTACGCCCAACCAGGAACGAATGCCCGCCTGCCGCCAGACAGCACAGGAAGTCGAAAGCGCAGCCGTAGGCATGTGCCAGAGGCAGGAACGCCACATGACGGCAACCCGGATAGACAATCTTTATATCATCCACACCATACTTGATGTTACCCGCCAAAGCATTGCAAGGCGTTATTACACCTTTGGAAAATCCGGTTGTACCGGAAGTATAGTTGATGGAAGCGATCGCATCGTTCGGACGCTCGTCATAGCGAACCTTGTCAGGCGTGAGACGACCGCCGAACTTCTTCACGAACTGCTTCTGTATGTACAGCATCGTGATATGTGCCACCTCCATGTGTTGCGAGATGGGATGCCAATCGTTGAGCGACACGACTACTTTCACATTAGGAATCTGCTCCAGGTCAATACCTTCCCAGATATTATCACTGATAAACAGCAACTTGGCATCAGAGTGATTGATAATGTGTATGGCATCGGCGGCCTTAAAATCCTGCAGGATGGGCACAACTATAGCGCCATAGGTGATGGTAGCCAGAAACGTTGCCACCCAGCAGGAGTTGTTTCTGCCCATGAGGGCAACCTTATCATCCTTCTTCAGGCCGTTCTCCTCAAACATCACATGCAGGTGAGCTATCACCGTTGCCAACTGGCCGTAGGTCAGTGTGTTGTTGGTACCCCAATCTGTCACAGCCGGCAGATCCCAATGTTCGCGAAACGAGGTCTCAAACCGCTTGACAAGATTGTTTTTTTCGTCGGTTAACATATAGAGTTATTTACGATTTATTCATTTACCATTTACGGTTATGGTTTACTCCACTACAGGCGGCATAGGATTACCAAAGGGATCTTCAGCCTGTCTGCCACTGCCAACGCTGTATATCGAATCCACTACAAATTGGCTGTTGCCACGCCAAGGCAAGGTGCCAAGATAGCGCTTCCAGTGAAGTTTGATTTGCCGGCCTGAGGCATTATCGATCTTCTGCGCTACACGCTCGTCCTCGACTGAGAACTTGAACTCGTTGGACTGGATTGTCGACGATGTGTTCTTGGAGTTGTAGCCGGTCTGAATCATCTTGCCCTCGTAGGTCTTGAATAAAAAACCTTCACGCTGGAAATAATTGATATCACCCTCGTTAACACCTGTACTGTACACAAACCAGAATTTGAAGTACAGGAAAAGTCCTAGTGCCACTACAAGCACAACAGATGAGATAGTAATAAACTTTTTCATGTGCATAATATTTTGCGCCTGCAAAGTTACAAAAAAATTCTGGAATATGCAAATTTTCCCGAGAAAAAATCATTCTGCTTGGCAAATTATGACTGTTTCTCGGGAAAATCGTAAGATTTCTGCTCTTCTATTGCTTGAGCAATAGCAGTAGTTTGGCAACGGCAGCCATGGCAGCATTGTTCGTGATCTGTGCGCGGTCGCCGGAATAGTGGCAGCATTCGGCTTTGGTAACTTCGGGGGTTGCCCAGGCCAGCCATACTGTGCCTACGGGTTTGTCGGGTGTGCCGCCTGTGGGTCCCGCTATGCCCGAGGTAGCAATGGCATAGTCGGTATGCAATAGTTGCCGAACGCCTTCAGCCATCTGACGTACGCACGCCTCACTTACTGCTCCGTCGGTAGCCAGCGTATCGGCACTCACACCCAGTACCTGCTGCTTGACACTATTGTCGTAGGCGATTACACTACCCATGTAGTATGCCGAACTACCCGAATGCTCGTTCAGCAGTGCTGCCAGCCGTCCGCCGGTGCACGACTCGGCTGTGGCTATTGTCCGGCAGCGTTCGGTTAGCATACGCCCCAGGATCTGCGGCGGCGTAAGGTCATCGGTTGCCAAAACATGGTCAGCAATGAGCGGCAACAACTTATCAATCTGCTGTTCAACCTCCTCCGCTGTAGCCTCACCGTAGGAGGACAGACGCAATCTTACTATACCCTGCTTGGGCAAGTAGGCAAGATGTATGGTTGGGGGCAAAGCGTTCTCCCACTGCTCGATGCGAAGTGCAAGTGTGGATTCAGGTATACCGCACACTACAACAGTACGATGGATAACATGAGCCGACAAGCTGAAATGCTGTTGCACATACGGCAGCACCTGTTCAGTCATGGCCACCTGCATCTCGTGCGGCACGCCAGGCATACTTACCAGCAGTTTGCCCGGTTCAGTCTCATCGGGTTGTTCAAATGCCATGATTGGCGCACTGCCTACTCTGTTCGGCAGGATTGTTGCAGACTCAGGCACCAGCCATTGCGTAGCAGTCAAGCGGTTAAGTACGTCCGGACGGTTCCTGTAAAGGTTGAGCACATGCTCATGCACGCGGCTATCTTCCACCAGACGGGT
>JAFXSS010000088.1 GCA_017525455.1 Paludibacteraceae bacterium | reverse complement strand
TCTGCGGATTCGATTGCCGCGAATACTCTGTCGTCGCCACTTCCGCAAGCGTGTTCAGCGCCAATTCGATGTTCGTCATGTTATCGCGCAGGTTCTCTTTGGTCAACCCCTTGAACTTCTTATATTGTCCTGTTGTCATGCCGCTCCATGCTTGCGTCAGCACGTTCGTCAGTATCGCAAAATCCTTATGTTCCGTGATCCCGCTGCGTTGCCACTCGTCCGTCAACTCCTTACGCATCTCAATCGATCGCATCCGTTCATTAATCCACTTGTCCGAATACCCCTTACGACGATAATCCTCAACTGCCATCTGGAATGTCAACTCCGGATCAATCATCTGGTCTATTCGTATCTGCCCTAGCTCTGCCAACCATTGTTTTACCGGCTCTGCTTTCTTCGACGGAATCGACTGAATAATACGGAATATACCCTGTAAATCAGCAGCTTGGACTTTGCGACGTTTTCCGTCTAAGGCCTCCATTTCAACAGGGGGACAAATTGTCCCCCACTTGGATTTCAACTCTGGGTCACGACGTAACATCTTCTTAATATAATCGCGCGGATTAACACTATCCGTCAACACTTGCACGATGTCTGCCACTGAGAAATAGTATTTCTCTTGCTCCTCGTCCCACACGATTCGCACTTGCTTACCTTCAAACAACTTAATTACTGACTCGTTTGCCATGATAAAAAATGAAGATTTTGTTTTCAAGAGGGGTACAAATTGTCCCCCAGTTGCTTACCTGTCAGGAGGGGTACAATTTGTACCCTACCTTTTTCATTTGCTAATCTATTGTCAGCTGCATTACTTTCGCAATTACCGGAGCCATATCGTAATAGGCATATTCGGCGAGGCGACCTCCGAATAGGATGTCGGATTCAGCATTGGCGAGGGACTGATATTGCTTGTATATCGCCGCATTCTTCTCATCGTTTACCGGATAGAACGGTTCCATGCCCGCCTGCCACTCGGTGCTGTACTCGCGGCTGATAACTGTCTTGGGATTGTCATACACAGCCGTACCAAACGACTCAAAGTGCTTATGCTCGATAATGCGGGTATAGGGCACACTCCGTTCAGTATAATTAATCACCGCATTGCCCTGATAATTCGGTGTATCAAGCGTCTCTTGTTCGAACCGCACGGTGCGGTACTGGAGCTGACCGAAGCGGTAGTCGTAGAACTGGTCAATCTTGCCTGTGAACACCATTCTATCAGCAATCTCACGCCATGCATCTTTCAGCAGTCTGTCATCACCGGACTCTGGAAGCACATCGCTAATCTTGGCGGTGAAATAATCTACACCCGTGACACAAGCTGATCCAGCCAGCAGTTTGCTGATTAGCACATTGTATCCGCCGATAGGAATGCCTTGATAGGCATCGTTGAAGTAGTTGTTGTCATAGACCAAGCGGACCGGCAGACGGCGGATAATGAATGCCGGCAACTCCGTGCACGAACGTCCCCATTGTTTCTCGGTATAGCCTTTAATCAGTTTCTCATATATATCCTTCCCAACCAGTGTAAGTGCCTGCTCCTCAAGGTTCTGCGGTTCGCGTCCGCCGAGTCTGGCGACCGCCTCTGCGCGTTGTTCGTTGATCTTCGCCTGCGCTTGCTCGGGAGTGATCACGCCCCACATCTGGTAGAACGTGTTCATGTTGAAAGGCAGGTTGTACAGTTTGCCTTTGTAGTTCGCCACGGGCGAGTTGGTATAGCGGTTGAAGGGTACGAGCGAGTTGACGAAATCCCAGACCTGCTTGTCGTCGGTGTGGAAGATATGCGCGCCGTACTTGTGCACATGAATGCCCTCTACATCCTCGCAATAGACATTACCACCCAACTGCGGACGACGGTCGATGACTAGACAACGTTTGCCTGCTTGCGTGGCGCGATAAGCGAACGTGGCTCCAAAGAGTCCGGAACCTACTATCAGATAATCGTACTTTTTCATAAGATAACTTTATTAGCCAACAATTATCGACAATATTCAACAATTTACGATATACCATTTCTTTGATTGCAACATCTATGAGTTGTATCAACTGGGTTTATTTTTTGTTTATGGCTGCTTTATTGGTTGCACTTCGATAGAAGGATGGATTTGTTGGGTATGACACACGCCAAATTTATTTGTAAGGGTGGCTTATCCGACTAAGCCATATAGCGCAAAGCGCGTGCAACCAAGCAAGCAGTGTTTATATCTGTTTATTTTCGAATGTACTCATCGAAAATTTGGGGTTAATTTTTGGTAATTGTTGACCAATCTTAACCTTCATTAATTGTTGCCTATGAGATCGACTGCTTGTACCATTCAAACAAGCGTCCCACACCATCTTCAATCTCGACTTTGTGTGTCCAACCGAGACTGTGCAACTTGCTGACATCAATGAGTTTGCGCATCGTGCCGTCGGGTTTGGTGGCATCGAAGCAGAGTTCGCCTTCAAAGCCTACGGTTTTGACTACCAGTTCCGCAAGTTCGCGGATAGTGAGTTCCTTGCCTGTTCCAACGTTGATATGGCAGTTGCGGATCTCGCCCAACGACGGGATAGCTCCGCCGCGCCCTGTAGAGTGGTTGCGGTCAACCGTGCCGTCAGCGGCTACGCCGTAGTGCACCTGCGAATACTTCTCAATACCGATGATGTCCGAGAAATTGACATTCAGCAAGATATGTACGCTGGCATCTGCCATATCTTCGCTCCAGAGGAACTCACGCAGCGGTTTACCGGTGCCCCAAAGCGTAACCTTGTTGGCCTCAATGCCATAGAAAGCGAGCACTTTGATGATGGTAGCCTCGTCGCTATTGCCGTCAATCACATAACGGACGATCTCGCCGTTTTCACGGATATTGGCACCAACGGGACGAATCGTCAGATCCTTGCGAATCATTTCCCATTGCCCATTTGCCAAGAGTTTGGAGAGATAGACCTTGCGCATCATAGCCGGCATGACGTGGGAGTTCTCCAGGTGGAAATTGTCGTTCGGACCGTAGAGGTTAGTAGGCATGACGGCTATATAGTTCGTGCCGTACTGCAGGTTGTAACTCTCGCACATTTTGAGTCCGGCAATCTTGGCGATGGCGTACTCCTCGTTGGTATATTCGAGCGGCGATGTGAGCAGGCAATCTTCCTTCATCGGTTGCGGCGCGTTCTTCGGGTAGATACAGGTCGAACCTAGGAAAAGCAGGCGTTGAACGCCATGTTTGTACGCCTCCTCAATCACGTTGCACTGGATCTGCATGTTCTTCATAATGAAGTCCGCACGATAGAGGCTG
>JAFXSS010000087.1 GCA_017525455.1 Paludibacteraceae bacterium | reverse complement strand
AGCGTCAGGGGCATCTTCATGTCGGTGAACCAACTGAGCGGCTCTGCGCGCTGGATGCGCGGCTTGGCCTGTAATGTCACGGACAGCAGCATACATACTGCCAATCCGCATAAGCGAATGATGTTTTTCATATTATTTCAATCTTCAAATAGTTCGCAGGGCGTTAATTAACCGTCATGGGTTCAATTCGTCGAGGCGAATGTTCTTCAGCGTGTTGTGCTCATCTTTCAGCTGCTGGTAGCGCTGCCAGAACGCGTGCATCTCGGGTGTGGCGCCACGCAGGAACTCCTCCGAGCCCTGACGGTCGATGCGGTCGGTGACCATTCCTACCGTTATCTTGTGTGTATCGAGTGCCGGCTGGTAGGTCTTGTCTTCTTGCTGCTCGACATATACGGTGCGCAGCAGTCCGGTCTCTGTCAGCCGGTTAAGCAGGTTGATTACCAGACGTATAGGCACGTTGTTCTCGTGCGCCAGTTCGGTCGCGGTATAGGGCGTCTGGTCGTTCTCAAACCGCAGGATGATGCGGTGGAGCAGGTACAGCGTCAGAAAATCCTTGTACCGTCTGGACATCGTTTCCAGGTCGCGCTCGTACTCAAACTGCTCATTGTTCTGTATGGCAAAACTCATCTCCGCACCTATCAGTATGAGCAAGCATGTCCACTGCAGCCACATCATGATGATCGGTATAGCGGCAAACGCACCGTACACGATGCTTGTTCTGCCCAGGAACACAATCACGTACATCGACAGCATCTGCAGCAACTGAAACAGCGTGCCCATCATCACGGCGGGGAAGATGGCGCTACGGAAGTGCACCTTGGTGTTAGGTATAGCCATGTACATCCACAGAAACACTATCCATGCCACTACGAACTGCACCAGGCGCACAATCAAGCTGTGCCAGTGATGCAGACTGCCGGCCAGCGGTATAGATTCCATCGTAGTATGGATGAATATGCTCATACCCGAAGTGGCTATCACCAGTACCGGCACCAGAAACAGCACGGCTATATAAGTTGTCAGTTGGCGAAATACGGAGCGTGACTGCTTGACGTCCCAGATGGTGTTGAACGACTGCTCGACGTTGCGGAAGAAACTGTACACCGCCCATATCAGTATCAGCAGTCCTATACCTATGAACGTGCCGCCCTGGGCAGTCTCCAGGTAGCGGTTAACCATAGCCATCACCTCCGGCATGATGTTCGTCTCGCCCAGCATCGATTGCTGCAGGTGACCTTCAATCACCTCCGAGAAACCGAAACCTTTGGCTATAGCCAGTATCATTGCCAGGATTGGTATGATGGCAAACACCAGGTTGTATGTCAGCGCGTTGGCTGTGGTGTTCAGTTGCTTGGAGTTAAAGCCGCGAACGACCAGTATGATGGTCTTCAGCACGCCGAATCCCACACGCTTGGCGCGCTTGCCGTCTTTCAGTTCGCTGGAAGTCTTCCGCCACAGGTCGTACTGAACGAAATGTACTATCTTTTGCCACTTAGTCATGTGATGCGCGTCAGCAAAAATTTGAATTCTTAATTTTTAATTCGTAATTTCTCATTGCCGAAGGCGAGAGTAGGTTCGTAAGCGGGGTTCTGTTTTAGCCTATCATTAATCTTGGGAACATGTTACCATGCACCTCTATCGCGCTCTACCCTCCAACTCTGACGAGCAGTCATCTCTCCGGCATTCCCCGGCCCCCGACACAACGCATGTTGTGGTGGGGAAAAGCCGAGGCAATGGTGCGCTTTATGTCGCACGGCGACATCTGTTGCACCATTTGCCGAAGGCGTCGGTTTACTTGAGTTTGCAGCCCGCAGTGTACTCGTTTCATTTCCCGCATCGCAAGATGCGTTCTCGTCTCTGTAGTAGTGACCAGACATTGCTGCCTGACGGCCGTTAACCG
The DNA here is from genome assembly GCA_017525455.1 of Paludibacteraceae bacterium. Classification (GTDB taxonomy): domain Bacteria; phylum Bacteroidota; class Bacteroidia; order Bacteroidales; family Paludibacteraceae; genus Colicola. The sequence goes on along the minus strand of JAFXSS010000087.1, from coordinate 1,638 downwards.
CTGCGGTGCTCTGTGCTGCCCCGACTTTCCTCTACAGGCTGTCCTGTAGCGATAAGCCGACCTGCTCTCGCTTTCGTCAATGGGCTTACTTGCGCTCGGACTCAACCGAAACGCGATGCAAATTTACGATTTTTTTTTGACATTTGCAAGTGTTGAATGAATTTTCGTACATTTATCCGCATATTTGGTACAATTTTGAGCGGAAAACTTGTATTTCTGCCAAAATTGTTGTATCAGTCAGCGTCGCTCACCGGCATCATCCCCTGCCCGCGCTGCTACAATGCTTGGCTGTACGGAGTGGAGTAGCGTACCGCATGCCCTGTGCTCCTTCCTTTCTACGTTCATTTCGTCGGGATTGTATCCCGACATCGGCTCCCGGAGCCGCTGGTGGTATTCCGCCGCCCTTTCTTCGTTGTATATTTCAAAAATTATTTGTATCTTTGCACCCGATTTCGCATCTAAGGTATGGAATAAGGCAGATTTCTTCGTGGTAATATACCGTAATGGACGTTACGCCCCCATCCCTTATACATCTTAAAACTGGATAGTTCATTGGGCTTTTGACCCCGTATTCGCAACGATAGTGTTCAGATGTATCAGATGTTTAATCGAGCAATAAATCAAGTATCGCTATGACTTACATTGGCATTGACGTTAGCAAGGATTCGTTCGTATCGGCTTATCCTGCAAAGAGTGGTTACACCACTAAATCTTTCCCAAACACCACTAGTGGTGTGCGCCGGTTCATTCAATCACTCCCGGAAGAGTGTCATTGTGTGATGGAGGCCACCGGTAACTACAGCATGCTTCTTCTCTATCTTCTCCAAGAAAAGGGGATTCCTGTTAGTATGGAGAATCCGCAGAAGATTAAGCATTTTGCACGTGCTATGTTAAGCACTACTAAAACAGATGACATAGATGCTAAACTGATTGCTATGTATGGCGAGAAAATGAATCCTGTGCCATATAAAATTCCATCAGATAGTATCATTCTGCTTAAGCAGAAACGTACTGTTCTAAGGCAACTTAAGAAGCAATTGACAATGATGATTAATCTTCAAGAGTCAATGTCTGTGTTACCCAAACAAGATCCCACAAGCAAAGCTTCTATAGAGCAAACGATTAAGTTCTTGCGCAAGCAAGTCTCCAAAATGGAAGAGGAGATTACTAACCTTTCTAATAAAGAATTTAAGCGTCAAATGGATTTGCTTACCTCTATTAAAGGTATTAGTAATACCATCGCTTCTGCACTCATTGTGGCGACAGGTGGCTTTACGTTCTTTAGTAGTGCCAAACAGATCTCTCGGTTTTTGGGACTCTGTCCTACTTACCAGCAATCAGGTACGTCAGTCAATGTCAAAGGTCACATTAATCGCAATGGTGATACACATTTGCGTAGTCAATTGTATATAGCCGCAGTCTCTTCTATCGCATGTAATGCAGCTTGTCGGGCAGCTTTCCTCAAAATGAAGGAAAGAGGTAAATGTGGAAAAGTTGCCATCACAGCTATCGCTAATAAACTAATCCGCCAAGCGTTCGCAGTTGTTACCAACAATCGACCATATATAGATGGATATGTATCATCATTAGCATAAAAAATCATTTTTTTTGTTACTTTTTTAATATAGTTCGTCCATT
>JAFXSS010000086.1 GCA_017525455.1 Paludibacteraceae bacterium | reverse complement strand
CGCTCGCCGCGCACGATGGCGCTGACTGTACCGCTGACAGGTGAGGTGAACAGCATCTCGGCAAACGTCTTGTCTTGGAAAAGCGGGCTGCCCGCTTTTACCTTGTCGCCTTCATGTACCAGCAATCGTGGCTTGATACCGGCGAAATGGTCGGGAACGATATGAAAGACCTCAGGCCGCATGATGCTTCCGCATTCACGCGCTGCCTTGCCGTCCAGCTTAACGTCCAAACCACGAGTCAGTTTGATTTGTTGCATGTTAATTGATTGTTTATGTATTTTTGTTTTGATTCGTTCGTGATATTTTTTTGCTGAACGCGCGCGTTTGCGCACATTCGCACAAAAACGTACAAAGTTACGAAATTTATATCAAATTTACAAACTATTTGGCCAAAAATGACCAATATTTCCTAAAAAATGCAAATTATTGCTGCAAAACGACAACTAAATTTGCAAAACTCGCATATTTTTTGTATCTTTGTTTGCGGAAAAGTGTGCGCGATATAAAAAGTTGTCGCACCGGAACAATGAAATCACTGTTTTTGCTCATAGCACTATACACTATTACCGGTAAGCAGGCCGTGCCGTCGGGGGATATACCCGCAGGCTCGTCGTGTACCTACGAGCAGTCGGGCAGTCGTTCCGGTCAAATGACCGCAGGCAACGACCTGACGCTTACTCTCAGCGGCTACGATGGTATGATACTGCAGTCCGTCACGTTGCAAATGAAATCCAACTCAGCAGCCGGCGGTGGCGAACTGACGTTGACGGTGGGCAATAGTAACGTATGGACGATTGCCAATGCGCAGTTCAATGCCGCACAGTGGGCGGGAGCATTCACAACTGATTGGGTGGATATATCGCACTCGCTCAATGGTTTGGCCGTTCCGGACGGCGCTCCAATCGTGCTGCATATCAGCGCTTCGCAAAACTCGCTCTACCTGCAGTCGGTAGCCGTCAATTACCTTGCACCGCAGGCGGAAAAATATACTGTTTCATTCTGCACATACTCCTCGGAGCATGTGTCCCCGCTTACCGAGGAACAGCCGAATGCCGGTGTCGTGCTGCCGAGTGTGCCGGTGAGTGATGCACAGTGGTTGTTCTACGGATGGGCTGCACAGCCTGTTGTAGAAACGACGACTCTACCGCAGGTAAACTTTGCAGGCTCAATTTATTATCCGTCAGGCAATTGCACCTTGTATGCTGTGTACAGGCAGTATGGCGAACAGTTGCCCTGGTATCCGACCGATGACTTGACTCTGGGTGATTACTTGATAGCCCTGAACAATGCTGCCAGTAGCACAGCCTGGCTGGCAAAAGGTGCTGTGGACAACGGTATGCTTGCCACTGTGCAGATGAACTATTCTTCCGATGACAGCTGGCTGAGTCTGCCGCATCGCTACAATGAACCCGATGCTGTCTATACGCTCGCCGTTACCGGTGATACGCTCACTATCCGCCACAAGGCATCAAATACGGCTGTCCTGCTGGCTACTACGGGTAAGTTCGCAAAATCATCGTCGGGCAACAACGCATGGATCATCCGTCCGTGTGAGATAGAACCGGATGTGGACGCTATGCCTGAGTTCGTTATATCCGGTACAGCGGGCGGAAAGGAGTACTATGTATCTTACTATTGGGGAAATGATGCAATGATGTATTTCCGTCCGACTACGGATGCCGCTCAGCCGCATAATCTGCTTCTGTTCGCACTCAGCGATATGGTGGAAACAGCCACCGTGTATTCTTCGTATGCTTTCGGTAGTGCTGTGGACACACCCGCAATCGATTATCAGCCGTACACGGTAGATTTCGGTTCGTACAAACTAATCATACATAATGGTCACAAATATTTGAAAATCAATCAGTAAGATGAATTATATGAATAGACTGCTAATCTCTGTCACGGCAGTTGCGCTGACAGTTACTGCATATGCCTCGTCGCTGCCAGATGTTATGCGAAACATCCTTGACGGCACATATAATCCTACTACGCTTTCCGTTCATGAGCAGGACAGTATTCTCGGTAATCTGCCTGATCAGCGTTATCGGCTGGATTATACCGACAAGCAGCAGATCTACCGTCATTCGTTCCTGGCAAACTACGTGATAGTGGATACGCAAAAGAATACGCGCAAACTCTTGTCTGACAAGCCCGTACGCGATGCAATCATCTCGCCCAACGGCAAGTATATCGCTTTTGTCAAGGCTGATAACAATATCTATCTGCACAAGCTTGATTTCGGTACCGAGGTTGCCGTAACCGCCACTCCGTCAACCGTTTGGAACGGCATAGCCGACTGGCTGTACGAGGAAGAATTTGGGCAAACATGTCTCATGCAGTTCTCGCCTGACTCCAAACAACTGGCATTCATCCGTTTGGATGACAACGACGTACCGGCAACATCGTGGCAACTTATGTTGCCGGACGGGCATCCGCAAACTGTCACACAGTCTTATCCGCGTTCAGGCGAGCATAATGCCAAACCCTCGGTGCAGATCTATACTATCTCTACCAAGGATATACGCGAAGCATCGCTGCCCGAAGCCGATGACCGCTATATACCGCGCATCTGCTGGCGTACTCTGCCTGCTGCGAAGAAAGACCAGGAACCTATTCGGCAACTCGCTATTCTCACGCTCAACCGTGACCAGAACAAGATGGAGGTGTTCGCCTGCAATCCTGCTTCTCTCGTCTGCACATCGCTGTATGAGGAGAGCAGCAACGATTACTACGTGGACTACGAACTGTTCGACCAATGGCTGTGGCTGAGCGACGGACGGTTCATCGTCTTGTCGGAGAAGAGCGATTGGAAGCAGGCGTACATGCACGCACCCAACGGACGGCAAACGGCATTGTTGACCGATAACCGGTGTGACATTACCGCTCTGTATGGCTTTGACGAGGCTGCACAGACACTTTACTACCAAGCCGCCACTACGCCGCATGAACGTGTATGTTTTGCGCTGAATATCAAGAAGAATACGCTCTCCGTCATTGGCGAACAACATGGCTGGAACAGCATGTACCTTAGCAAGGATTTCAAGCAAGCCATCCTTGCCCATGAGAGCGACCAGCGACCCGTTATATATAGTAAATGGAGCGTAAAAACGGGGAAAGCCGAGACTATCCTAGACCTTATAAATGTTCTTAAGCAATGGCGAGACTTGCAACTGCCTGCTAAACAGTTTGTTACAATCCCAATTAGCACGCCAAAAGGCGATGCAAATTTGCAGGCATGTATTTTCTATCCGCGAGACTTCGATAAGTCGAAGAAATATCCCGTTGTTATGCTTCAATACAGCGGTCCCGCTTCACAGCGTGTGACCGACCGTTGGCGTCGCCGTTGGGATTACGGATTGGCTGATCTCGGTTACGTAGTGGTCATTGCTGACCCGCGCGGAACGGATGCACAGGGTAGGGCATATCGCAACTACGCCTATATGCAGATGGGGCGCGAGGCGGATGACCAACTTGCTGTAGCCAAGTGGATTGCCGACCAATCGTGGGCGGATAATCACAAGATCTGTATGGCCGGCTGGAGTTACGGCGGTTACGAGGTACTTCGTTGCCTGTGTACGCAACCGCTGCAGGCCGATGGTACGCCGCTGATTGCCAAAGGTATAGCCATCGCGCCCGTGACCGACTGGCGACTGTACGACAGCGGATACACCGAGCGCTTCATGCGTCGTCCGCAAGTGAACGAAAGCGGCTACAACGATGCCGACCTCACGCATCTGGCTGCAGGACTGAAAGGCGAACTGCTGATTGTGCACGGCAATGCCGATGACAATGTACATGTGCAGAATACATGGCGCATGGTTGAGGCTCTCATCAATGCCGACAAGGATTATCAGATGCTCGTCTATCCCGACGACAACCATTTCCTCAAGCAGGGCAAACATTATCAGCATCTGCACCGCCAGTTGCTCAAGTTCCTGGAGAAATAGTGACACCGTCACGTTTTCACGTCATTATGTAATCGCGTTAGCACGAAACAAAAAACTAAATTTAAATATCAATCTATGACAAAACAACAAAGCAAAAGCAACATCCTGCCCATTGTGGTGATGTTCGCACTATTTTTCATGATTGCCTTTGTAACCAATTTTGCAGGTTCGATGGGCGTCATCGTTAAGAATCAGTTCAACGCTTCAGCCGCGCTGTCGCAGTTGGGTACGTTGGCTAATTTCATCGCGTACGCCTGTATGGGTATCCCTGCCGGCATTATCCTGAAACGTAAGGGGTACAAGTTTACGTCGCTGACTGCCGTGACGGTAGGTTTCTTAGGCGTTGGTATCCAATGGATGTCGGGTTACGCCGAGTCGTTCCTCGTATATGTGATTGGCGCCTTTGTAGCAGGATTCGCGATGTGTCTATTGAATATCGTAGTAAACCCCATGCTGAACACCTTGGGTGGCGGTGGCAATCGTGGCAACCAATTGATTCAGTTTGGTGGTTCATGCAACTCGATAGGCGGTACACTTGCTCCGATCTTGTTGGGCTATCTGATTGGTGGTAATGTTGAGACAGCATCTGTATCTGACGCTGCACCAGCAATGATTATTGCTATGGCTATCTTCCTGCTGGCATTTGTGATAATATTCTTCACCAATATCCCCGAACCGCACATGGAAACAGCCGAGGAGAAAGCCGCCCGTCTTGCCGGTACACAACACAAAGACCCACATTCGCCCCTCTCATTCCGTCACTTTGTATTCGGAGCATTGGCTATCTTCTTTTATGTGGGAGTGGAAGTAGGCATACCTAACATGGCTAACCTATACATGTCGGGCAATCCTACTGTAGGTGCCGCCATCGCCGGAACGATAGTTGGTTTGTATTGGCTGATGATGATGTTTGGTCGTCTGATTGGTGGTGCAATAGGCGGTAAGGTATCTTCGAAAACGATGTTAGCGGTCGTTTCGTTGGTGGGTATATGCCTGCTGTTGGGCGTTATGTTCCTGCCTGAAACGTCAGTCATTTCGTTCAAGGGTGTTAATCTGCCTGTTAGCATGGTACTGATGGTATGCTGTGGCCTTTGCACTTCGGTTATGTGGGGTAGTATATTCAACCTTGCAGCAGAAGGACTTGGCAAGTACACTCCGGCTGCCAGTGGCATCTTTATGGCATTGGTATGCGGTGGCGGTATCGTACCCTTCCTGCAGGGATTGGTTGCAGACGGCATTGGATACATTGGCAGTTACGTAGTGACAATTGCCTGCCTGCTGTACATCCTATGGTACGCCTTGTTCGGTTCGAAGAACGTCAACAAGGACATCAAGGTCGACTAGTCTGTTATCACATACCTGTTTTTTCTCGAACGTGCGGCATTATGTCGCACGTTCGTTTTGTCTTGTCACCTGCCGTATTGTTGCATCGCTAAGTACTGTCTGTCAGTAATTCAATGTTTGCCAAAAGACTATATTGACGGTATAAATTGCAAAAATGCAGAAAAAAATTTGCAAATGTCAAATAATTTTTGTAACTTTGTGGCGGAATATGTGTGCATGCGCCGTACGTGCGCAGTGGCATACGTACAAATACGCTAATTTTCGTACCTTTGTAGTCGAAAACAAAAAATAGTCAAATTATGCCAAGTGCAGAAGTACGACATATTATTCCGCAGATTCAGCAATTTCTGAAGACGCAACCCGTAGAGCGAGCATATCTGTTCGGCTCCTGTTCGCGTGGGGAAGAAACACCAAATAGCGACATCGATCTGCTGGTTACATATACGGATAGCGACAATTTGTCGCTTATGGATATCAGCCGAATGATGGTGCAGCTCGGCAAGAAAATCAATCGCCGTGTGGATATGGTGGAAGATGCTTGTCTGAAGCCTTTTGCCCGCGAAAGTGTTAATCATGACAAAATAATGATCTATGAGAGAGCGCATTAGAGACAAAGAACGGCTGGAGCATATCCTAACTGCTATAGACATTCTATTGGACGGCAGCCAGCGTTATACCGTGGAACAAGCGGAAAAAGATTCCATTATCTTTTACGGATTTGTCAAACAAATAGAGATTATTGGTGAAGCTACGTACAAACTAACGAAAGAGTTCCGCGATGCACATCCGGATGTTGAATGGGATGTAATAGAAGGAATGCGTCATGTGCTTGTGCATGGATATTATGCCATTACACCACATAAAGTGTGGCGCGTAATTACAAACGATCTGCCTGCACTGCGACCGTTGATAGAACGGTATATTCAGGAAGAATTGTAAGAATAAGTTATCGTCACCTCCCGGGACGGAATAACGGGAAACTGAACTCGACAGGATAAAACGAGGACATATTGGCGCAAGTGTGCGTCACATAAAGCGTAATAAGCCAACTTGATGACTTGAAACTTCGACAACTTCAAGAAATCAAAACTATTCAAGCTAAGGTTTATGCCCGCTCGCGTTTACAGCGTGAGTTTTCTGTGCGTAAGTTTGAATAGTTTAGGTAGTCGAAGACCTCAAGTCATCAAATGAAGCAGCGAAAGCGCACGCTTTTTCTGTGCACACAATTGGAAAATAGTTTTGTGTGGGTATAGGAAGAGTAAGGGTCTCCTACAACCTCGTTTACACTATACCCACGCAAAAAGGACCAAAAAGGACTTTGCAAATATGACAGAAATGTTGTACCCTTGCAGTCGGAAACACTAACAACTAAGACATATTGTGAAAATCACAGGATATATACATAGTATATATAAGATGCAGTAGGATGCGATGCAGTCTCGATGCGCTCCGTTGGAGCCTTCGAAAACCGAATAGTGGAGGATGCCGAAAAGCCAGAAGTGAGTAGGAAAAAACTTAAAAATACTTGATGCTATGAGTATTTTAGATGACGATGTAACTGTTGAGAAAAAAATCGATGAAGTTGCTATAAAAGAAATGATGCGATTATATCTTACAGGTAAGCTTCCCGCGAAACTTACTGACTATGTTGTAAAAGCATCCATTGAACAATTTCTCCAAAAACGTTTGACCGACAAGAGATATGCTTCATACGACTTTTGCTATCTGTATTTCCAATGTAACAAAGGTAAACTAGGTGGTAAGAATGTGGAAAATAGCTGCATGCATTTGTGGGGCTATTTGGCAAGTTGGGGTATGTTACGTGGTAGCAGTGCTTTGCTACAATGTAGCCCTGCTATATTTGTGCCATTGATTAACTATCTTGATAGCATCAACAAATCCTGTGTTTGGGATGCTGATGTTGATACTTATACCAATGACAAATCCAAAATTCTGAACGTTTATGACTCAATCTCAAATATTTTAGAAACGGCAATTGGAACGCCCGCGAGTGTCATTTTGACAACAAAAATTATGCTTGGAGTGTTTGGGTGCGTGCCCGCTTTCGATCAATATTTTACCAAGACCTTCCATTCCTTGTACACGAGATTCTACAAATTGAGGAAAGAAGAGCTGGAATCAATAGAAGATTTCTACAGAAAACATAAGAGTATCCTTGACTCAATATATATCCCTGTGGTTGATTTTAATGGCACCCAAACTAAATACAACTATAAAAAAGCCAAGTTAATTGACATGTTTGGTTTCATGATGGGGCAACAAATTAAACCATAAAATATTACTCTTATGAAAAAACATTTATTTCTATTAAACAATTTTAAAAATTAAAACAATGAAGAAATCAATTCTATTTTCTGTGCTTGTAGTGGGGGCAACGCTCCTTCAGGCACAAAGTATTACAGTCCATCAAACCTGTGGGCAAAACGGACAAGTGGTAAAAGCAATTCCCGATGCAATAGACCTCGGTCTCAGTGTCAAATGGGCGAATATGAATGTGGGCGCTATTACTCCCGAAGACTACGGCAACTACTATGCTTGGGGAGAAACGAGGACCAAAGCAACCTACGATTGGAGCACTTATTTTGACACCAATGATGGTGGTAACACATTTACGAAGTACAATAATGAAGGTGGCAAAACCATTCTTGCCCCGGAAGACGATGCAGCTCATGTGAATTGGGGCGGTAGTTGGCGTATGCCGACCCAGGTAGAATGGCAGGAACTGATTGACAACTGCACATGGACGTGGACTACGCAGAATGGGATAGCCGGTTACAAAGTCACGAGTAACAAAGCAGGCTACACGGACAAGTTTATATTTTTTCCCGCGTCGGGCGACCGCGCCGGCACCGGCCTCAGCAACTTCTGCTCCGGCGGCTACTATTGGTCGTCGTCGCTCAGCGAGCGCTACTCGTACCTCGCGTGGTACTTGGGCTTCGGTTCGGTCAGCCACGACCTCGACTACGACATTTACCGCTACTACGGACTTTCTGTGCGGCCTGTACTAGAAGGTGTTCCTGCAGGAATAAGCAACACGGCAGTTGAGTCCGAGATCACCAAAATCCTCCGCAACGGTGAGGTTCTCATCCTCCGTGATGGCAAGACCTACACCGTGCAAGGACAGGAGGTGAAGTGAGATAAATGAATAAAATAGCGGGCAATTAGATTGCCCTGGAATAAAAGAAACGGGCGGGGACGAGAGTCGCCGCCCTGTTTTTGTGCGGTGCGGAAATAGAGGATAGATGACGGGCAATGCCCTAAAATATAGGATAAAATCCTATTTTTCAAAAAAAAATACAAGAATTATTTGCAAATGTGGATTTTTTTTTGTACCTTTGTAGCGGATTATGTGTGCATGCGCTGTGCGTGCGCACCGGCACACGCAATTGCACGGAAGATGCGCACGAACTTGGTGCAAGAGCATACACAGTTGCACGCAGATACATACGCAGTTAGTTATGGAAGATTTTCGCACATTATGTCAGCACAGACGGTCGATACGGACGTACACCGATCAGCCTGTAGAACGAGAGAAAATAGATTATATCCTGCAATGCGCACTGATGGCGCCATCAGGCAAACGTCTTAACCCCTGGGAGTTTGTAGTGGTGACTGACGAGGCTGTGCTTCGCCGGTTTGCAGACTGCAAAACTTACGGCAGTCAGATGTTCAATACTGCCATGGCGGGTATTGTTGTGGCGTTGGACAGTTCGCTCACCGATACATGGCAGGCAGACGGCGCAATAGCCGCCGAGCATATATTGCTTGCAGCCGAGGAGCAAGGCTTGGGCGCATGCTGGTGTCATATTTACGGTCGTGCAGAATCGGAAGCAATGGTTCGCGAACTGACAGGTATACCCGCTAACTACAACGTGTTGTGCGTGATTTCGCTCGGGTACAAGAACGAAGAGCGCAAGAACTACGACCTGCAAAAACTACTATACAACAAGATACACAACGAAACCTTTTAGTTTTGTTTTTTCTCGGCGTCTTTGTGTTTTCAGTTCGGTCATTATGTCCCACATAACTCCCTCTCCGGAAAACGCAAATTCACTCAAGAAAAATCCAAAACTTTGAGTTAATTAACAGAAACAAATGAAGCCCATAATTGCGATTACCGCCGGAGATATCAACGGCGTGAGTTACGAGATTATACTGAAGACTATCTTCGATGCGCATGTGTTGGAGGTTTGTACACCCGTGTTGTACGGCAATGTATCCATCGCCAAGCAGCATGCCCAGTTGTTGGACGAGGAGTATCGTACGCCACAAGGTGTGATTTTACCCGATGCCCGCAAGGTGCAAGAGGGTAAGGTGAATGTGATAACCTGTTATCCCGACGATACGCCGTTGGAGATTGGCAAGAGCACCGAAGCTGCCGGCAAAGCATCGCTGGCGAGCCTCAAGCGTGCATGCGGCGACCTGCAGCAGGGATTGGTGCACGCCATCGTTACGGCACCTATCAACAAGGCCAATATTCAGTCCGATGATTTCCGCTTCAGCGGTCACACCGAGTATCTGACGCACCTGTTCGGACAGAAATCCGGCTCGCTGATGATGATGGTCAGTGATGCACTGAAGGTAGCACTGGTGTGCAACCATGTACCTATCAGCAAGGTGGCAGAGAGCATAACTGCCGAGCAGATACTGCGCAAACTGACTATCCTCAACGATTCGCTCAAGAACGATTTCACTATCCGTCAGCCGCGCATAGCGGTGCTGGCACTCAACCCGCATGCAGGTGATGGCGGACTGCTGGGGACAGAGGAACGTGAGATCATCATACCTGCTGTGGCTGAGGCCAACAAACAGGGCATACTCACTTTTGGTCCCTTCAGCGCCGACGGATTCTTCGGTAGCGGCAAGTTTGCGCACTTCGATGCCATACTGGCTATGTATCACGACCAGGGACTCATCCCGTTCAAGTCGATGGATATGAACGGCGTGAATTATACAGCAGGACTGAACATCATCCGCACCTCGCCCGATCATGGCGTGGCGTATGATTTGGCAGGCAAGAACATCGCCTCGCCGCAAAGCTTCCGCAATGCGCTGTTTGCCGCGCTGGATATAATGAAGCAACGCGCTATCAACAAGGAGATCAATGCCAACCCGCTACCTGTGCCCGAGCCTGACGAGAACGATTTCCGTCCGGAGTTCCGCTCATTCAGCGAACCGAAGAGCACAGGCTTCAAACCCAATAATTGATAATTGACAATTGATAATAGAAATATGACTGCACAAGAAATACGCAAATCATTTCTCGATTTTATGGCAAGCAAGGGTCATCAGGTTGTACCCTCTGCTCCTATGGTCATCAAAGATGACCCCACACTGATGTTTACCAATGCCGGCATGAACCCATGGAAGGGTATCATCCTCGGTAACGACCCGATCAAATATCCTCGCGTGGCAGACAGCCAGAAGTGTCTGCGCGTCAGCGGCAAGCACAACGACCTGGAGGAAGTAGGTCATGATACCTACCACCACACAATGTTCGAGATGCTTGGCAACTGGTCGTTCGGCGACTACTTTAAGCAGGGCGCTATCGATTTTGCATGGGAATATATCGTTGATGTACTGAAGATCGATCCCAAGAACCTGTATGCCACAGTGTTCGAAGGTTCGGCGGAAGAAGGTCTCGGCCGTGACGATGAGGCTGCGGCTGTTTGGGCAAAACATCTGCCTGCCGATCATATACTGAACGGCAACAAACATGACAACTTCTGGGAGATGGGCGACACGGGACCTTGTGGCCCCTGCTCGGAGATCCACGTAGATAGCCGCTCGGAGGAGGAAAAAGCCAAAGTGCCCGGACGCGAACTGGTGAACAAAGACCATCCGCAGGTGATCGAGATATGGAACATCGTATTCATGCAGTTCAACCGCAAGGCTGACGGCAGCCTCGAGCCGTTGGCAAAGAAAGTGATAGATACAGGTATGGGCTTCGAGCGACTGGTGCGTACCATACAAGGCAAACAGTCGAACTACGATACCGATGTGTTCCAGCCGATGCTCGCTAAGATCGGCGAACTCTGCAACTGCAAATATGGAGTGGAGGAGAAGACCGATGTGGCTATGCGTGTGATTGCCGACCATATACGTACTATCGCGTTCGCTATCACCGACGGACAGTTGCCTTCGAACGAGAAAGCCGGTTACGTTATCCGTCGTATCTTGCGTCGTGCCGTGCGTTACGGCTACACGTTCCTGGGTATGCGCGAGGCGTTCCTGTACAAACTGGTGCCACAACTCATTGCCGATATGGGTGACGCTTATCCCGAACTCATCAAGCAACAGGCACAGATCACTCCGGTTATCAAGAGCGAGGAAGAGGCGTTCCTGCGTACGTTGGACAAAGGTATAACGCTTCTCGACAAACTGATGGACGATGCCCGTAAAGCAGGCAAGACGGAGATTGGCGGAGTGGATGTATTCACGCTCAAGGATACTTACGGTTTCCCGCTTGACCTGACCGAACTGATTCTGCGTGAGAACGGCTTCACCACCAATGAGGACGAGTATAACCGTGCACTGGAGCACCAGAAGAGCATGGGGCGCGAGGCGAACAAGCAAGACCTGGGCGACTGGAACGTGCTGCGTGAAGGTGAAACGGAGTTTGTGGGATACGATGAACTCGAAGTAGAGACGCAGATTCTGCGTTACCGTCAGGTTAGCCAGAAAGGCAAGTCGTTCTATCAAGTTGTGCTCGGCAAAACGCCGTTCTATGCCGAGATGGGCGGTGAGGTAGGCGATACGGGATATATAGCCGTAAGTCAAAAGGCGAAAGACGAAAGCCCAAAATACAAGATTATCGATACCAAGCGCGAGAACGGTCTGCCGGTACATATCATGACCGAACTGCCTGAGGATGTGCATGCTACGTTTGTTGCCAAGGTCGATGCAATTCGCCGTAAGGCTATCAGTTGCAACCACTCGGCTACGCACCTTATTCACTACGCATTGCGTCAAGTGCTGGGAGAGCATGTGGAGCAGAAGGGATCATATGTCTCGCCAGACTCACTGCGATTCGACTTCAGCCACTTCCAGAAGGTGTCGCCGGAGGAGTTGCGTAAGGTGGAGATCCTGGCCAACGAACTGATTCGTCAAGACCTGCCGCTGGAGGAGAGCCGTCACACGCCTATAGCCAAAGCCAAGGAGATGGGTGCTATGGCACTGTTCGGCGAAAAGTACGGCGATGATGTGTGTGTGATCAAGTATGGTCGGAGTATAGAACTCTGCGGCGGTTGCCACGTACCTGCAACGGGTGTGATCGGTTCGGTGCGCATCGTGATGGAGACCAGTGTGGCTGCCGGCATACGCCGTATAGAGGCTGTGACCGCTGCCAAGGCTGACGAACTTTACTATGCGCAGCAAGATATGCTTGTCAGTCTGCGCGGGTTGTTCAACAACGCGCCCGACCTTGCCGGTGCTATACGCAAGTCGATTGACGAGAACGCCGGGCTGAAAAAGCAGATTGAGCAGTACATGGCGGAGAAGATTGAGCATTTCCGCGACGAACTGATCGGTCGTGCCGAGGACTTTGGCGGCATCAAACTCGTACGTCTGCAGGGCGAGTTTAACCCTGACATGATTCGCGGTGTGATGCCATTGCTGCGCGGCAAGTTCACCGATGTGCGTTTTGCCGTAGTCGCCGCTACGCAGTTCGACGGCAAACCTACGATAGCCGTGTTCCTGAGCCAGCCGTTGCTGGATGAAGGCAAGAACGCCGGAGCAATGATCAAGGCTGCTGCCAAACTTATTCAGGGTGGCGGTGGCGGTCAGCCGTGGATGGCTACTGCCGGCGGACGTGACGTCAACGGACTGGATGCCGCTATGCAGCAACTGCTCAGCGACCTGCAGTAACCGGCATAAAATTGAAATTAGAAATACCATTATCCGTCCATGAGGTTGCCCTCGTCATATTTGCCTGAGAAGGTGCGTTCTGCTGTTCGTTTCCTGGTTGTAGGTACGAGCGGTATGTTCGTACAGACATGGCTGTTCATGGCTGCGCTGTATTGCCTGTCGCATCCTGACAAGGGCACGGTGATGTACTATGTGGCATTTGGTATAGGTTATGTGCTGGAGATGATACCTAACTACATCTTTTCCAACTGGTACACGTTCGGCACACGTCCTAACCTGAAGAATGCCGGTGGGTTTCTGTTAGCCAGAGCAATCAATGTGGTGATTCAGTTTGCATTGTTGCCGCTGATGCTCAAGTTGTTACCCGCCTGGCGTGACGATTATATCAGTTTCGTGGTAATCTTTATCGGAGGCTGTATCAACTATCTGGTATGTTTGCTGTTCTTCAAGACTCCCAATCGGGAGGCTGATGCAACGACTGACAATGTAAATGTAAACGATTAAATGCAAAATAATATGAAGCCGATTATCCTATCCGTATTATTGAGTATGTCGAGTCTGCTCATGATGGCTCAGTCGCCTATAGCCGATGCCGATTCGTCGGCTATGCGCCGTGCGGCAGCCAAGCAGGACTCGCTGGGTGCAATTCTGTACAGTCAAGGTCAGTTTGCTGAGGCGCAACGTTGCTTCCGTGAGGCAGCGGGTTGGCGCAAGCGTCTGTTAGGTCGCCGTTCGTCGGCGTACCTGCGTTCGGTAACGTACTTGGCGTCGTCGTACTATCAGTCAGGTGACATTAAGCAGGCTATAGCCGTAGGCGACAGCCTGATTCAGTTGATTACCGATTCGGTATCGCCGAACTATGCCGACCTGTATGACGTATATACCAACCAGATGTACTGCTACTATGCTTTGCGCCGTATGGACAAAGCCATCGATTATGCCCATAAGGCAGTGGATGTGCTGGAGCACCAGGATCGCATGTACGTTCACTCTTACGTTCACGCGCTGGCTAACCTGGGTTACTGTCTGGATGTAGCCAAGCGCAACGACGAGGCTAAGCGTTACCTGGATCACGCTGTGGCTATTGCCAAGGATTCGCTCAAGCCTACCGACAACGCTGTGCTTGAGGCGATGAACTCGCAGGCATACAACTATTCCTACCGTGGCGATTACGGCAAGGCTATCGAGATCATGTACGAGGTCGTTCAGCGTACGCGTGAGGCAACGCCCGAGTCGCCTAACCTGGCGGTACGTCTGGCAGCATTGTCATACTTCTATGCGGCTATCGAGAACTACGAAGGCGCTATCAACGTTACGCAGGAGATATTGCCGCTGTACAAGAAGTTCTACGGCGAGGATTCGTTCAACTACAACGATCTCGGTCAGCGTCTGGGTAACTACTACCGCGAGTCGGGCAGGGTAGCCGAAGCGCTGCCTTACCACCAGCGTGCGGTGGAGATTGCTGAAAAGACGTACGGCAAGAATCATCGCGAGTATGCATTGGCGTTGGGTAACTTGGCAGCCGACTACCATCATCTGGACTCTATCGACAAGGCATTGGCGCTTTATACCGAGGCAGTGGATGCCATGAACAATGCGGATAGCGAGGCTGCTCTGATACTGGAGTTCAATATCACGAACGTGCTGGCTGATGCCGGTCGCTTCGACGAGGCATTGCCCGAGGCAGAGCGCATAACCAAACTGTTCCGCGACAGCATAGGCGTCAACAACCGCGACTTCCCTGTTGCTCTGGGGCACCTGGCTGCCCTGTACCGTCAGGCTGGTAAGTATGAGCAGTCGCTGCAGGTAAAGCGCGAACTGGTGGATATCATCGCTGCGCGTGTCAACCGTATATTCCCGTCCCTGACCGAGCATGCGCGTGCCGAGTTCTACGGCAGCATGCGTCATCACTTCAATCATATCATACCTTGCGCTCTGAAAGCTGAGTCGCCGTTTGCTACGACACTGCTGTACGATGCCAACCTGGTTAACAAGGGATTACTCCTGTCGTCGTCTATCGAGTTTGCTCGCTACGTCGAGCAGAAGGGCGATAAGGAGTTGATAGCTAACTATAAGAAACTGCGCAAACTGCAACTGGCACAGCAGCGCTACATACAGCAGCCTATCCGCTATCAGAATCAGGATACGGTGCGCATGCGTCAGGCACAGATCGATGATCTGGAGCAGAAAGTGATGACGCAATGCCATGAGTACGGCTCGTTTATGGATCGTCTGCGTATCACTACGGCTGATGTGCGCAAAGCGCTGAAGAAAGGTGAGGTGGCTATCGAGTTTATGCAGGACAAAGGTCGTAAATCCGAAGGCGAGATGGTAGCGCTGATTCTGCGTCCGGAGTGGCAGGCGCCCAAGATGGTGCAGATTCCTAACCGCGACTACCTGCAGCAGTTCGTCGATATGCGTGCACGCACATACCTGAATACCCAACTCTCCGACACTATCTGGCGCGATATTATCCGCGTGGGTCAAATCAAACCGACCGACAAGGTGTATTTCGCCCCCGATGGCGCTCTATACCAACTGGCGATTGAGTATCTGCCCTACACGGCGCAGTACAAGGGTGCCATACAAATGTCCACGGATACCGTTATGCCGACTATGGCGGATGTGTACAATTTGTACCGCCTGTCGTCCACCCGCGAGTTGTGCTTCCGTAACAGCGATGCTTTCAAGCTTGAGAAAGATCGACTCAGAGAGGCTGTGCTGTACGGCGGTGTGTATTACAATCCTGAGAACAAACGCGGTGCTATCCAGTACTTGCCGGGTACGCTCAGCGAGGTGCAGGCTATTGCCGAGCAGATCGGTGCGAAGAACATGTTCACCGCACTGGGCGCATCGGAAGAGCAGTTCAAGCAGATGTCCGGTCATGCGCCGGAGTTGATGCATATTGCTACCCACGGTTTCTGCCTCTCTGACGTTACCGAGGAAAATGCTATGCAGCGCACAGGTATGTTGCTGGCTAACTCCGAGAATGCCTGGAAGGGTGAGGATGTCGAGCCTTCGCGCGAGGACGGTATACTGACTGCACAGGAGATTTCCGGACTGAACCTGAGTGGCAACCAGCTGACGGTGCTCTCGGCTTGCGAGACAGCCCTGGGTGCTATCAGTTCGGATGGTGTGATGGGTCTGCAGCGCGGGTTCAAGAAAGCCGGTGTGCATGCGCTGATCATGTCGCTCTGGCCGGTTAACGACGAGGCTACGGAGAAGATGATGAAGGCGTTCTACCAGCATCTCAACGAAGGTATGACGCCGCGTGAAGCGCTACGCAGCGCACAATATGACCTGCGCGGATTCAAGCCCGAACCGATTGCCGAGGGCGATACCGAAGAGGTGCAGACGCGTAAACTGAACTTCCTTCGTCAGTCGCAGGTGCGTGCTGCCAACAAGGCGAAGAAGTATCCGTTTGCAAATCCGAGATATTGGGCGGCATTTATCTTGCTGGACGCAACCGATAAATAATATTGTTCGACATTTTAGAGGCATCTTTGTGATTTTTGTGCGGTCATTATGCCCCGCATAACTCCCTTACAAAAAATCGCAAATCTGCTCACTAAAATATCCGAACTTAAGATTGAATAATTTGTTGATACTCGACATATCAAACTGTAAGTATGCAGATTATCGAGTTGCCAAAGGGTCGTCCGCTGGCGTGGTATCTGGATGAGGAGATACGCCTGGCGCGGGACGTGCATCAGGATATGCTGTTCTGCTGGACGGTCAGTCCAACAGTGATCTACGGCCGTCATCAGCAGCGCGAGGCCGAGGTCAACCTGCCGTACTGCCGGGCGCACGGCATCGATGTGGTGCAGCGTAAGAGCGGCGGCGGGTGTGTGTATGCCGACCGGGGTAACCTGATGCTCAGTTACATCACGCCCGACACACATGCCGAGGCGGTGTTTGCGCGGTTCATGCTGCGGCTGGCTGCCGCGCTGCAGGCGTTAGGCCTTCCGGCGGTGAGCACGGCGCACAACGATATACTGGTGGACGGCAAGAAGGTGAGCGGTAACGCCTGCTATGCACTGCCTAACGCCACTATCGTGCACGGCACGTTGCTGTACGATGTAGATATGCAGGCGCTGGAGCAGGCTATCACGCCAAGTGAGGCCAAACTGCAGAAACATGCCGTGCAGAGCGTGCGGCAACGCGTGACGAACATCCGTCCGCTACTGCCGGATATATCGGATATTGACGCCTTGGCGCAAGCGATAGTTCGCAATTTTTGATTCGTAATTTTTAATTTTTAATTCTTAATTCCACATATGAAAAACACCCCTCTTTGGCGCGCATTAGGGCGCAATACATTGTTATCGATACTGTTGTTTGGCGGCCTGCTGGGGCTGCTGTGGTTGGCAGAACTGGTCTTTCCGTCACTGACCTTGCTCAAGTGGCATGAAACGGCTTGGTGCGTAGGTATACCGGCCAGCGTGATTGGCGTGGCATATATCCTGACTATTCGTGACCCGCATAACTTCACGGGGTTCTTTGCAGGCATAGTGATGTCGCTGCTGCTGGGTGTGCAGTTCTTGCTGCAGGGGCAGTTGGACAGTACGTTTCTGTACTTCTTTGTGTTCGTTCCGTTTCAGATGATGTCGATCTACAAATGGAGTAGGAAGAAGGATGACGGCGGTGCCAGTTTTGAGCCTAAGTTCCTGGATACACCGCGGTTCTGGCTGTCGGTTGGATTGTTTGTGATTATCACGTTGGGCGATTATGTGCTGGCTACGTATGCGTTCAGCAAGGACGGTTTGACCGACAATATAGCTGTCAAGCTATTCAACGGAGTGCTGATTTCTTCGTCGTTCCTGGCTAACTACTGGCTCATCTACCGCAAGACCGATGCATGGATATATTGGATTCTGTACAGCGTTGCGGGTATAGGTCTGTTCATCATGCTGGGCAATGTGTTCTCGATTGTGCTGTTCCTGTTCTTCCTGGTTATCAACGGTTCGGCGGGCGTAGCATGGATCAAGATGACCAAACGTGAGAACTACGGCTGGCTGATTGGTAAGTAGCCAGCCGCGCTAAAATCTTCTGCTGAACAGCAGTAGGTACAACCAAAAAGACCGCCGGTGTGGCGGTCTTTTGTTTTTGAGCACCATGTGTGCGGTCTTTTGTCTCTTAAGCCAGGCACTCGTCCAACGCCCGGGTTATGGCTTGTCGGTCAAGGTGTTGGCCGATGAATACGAGTTTCTGCATGCGGTCGCCGTAGTGTTCGTCCCAGTCGCGCAGGATGCCGGGTTCGGATTTAGCCATAAGCATCAACTCCTCCTCGGGCATAGTGGCGTACCACTGTCCGGCCTGCTTGAGGTTGAACTGCTTGCCGGCTTGCTCGAATACGTAGCACATGTCGTACTCGTCGTCGAAGTAACACATACCTTTGGCGCGTATCACCTCTTTCGGCCAGTGGCGTGCCACGAACTCGTCGAACTTGTTCAGGTCAAACGGTTGCCGGCGGAAATACACGAATGTGCCTATGCCGTACTCCTCCGCCTCGCCCTCGTCATCGTGATGATGGTGGTGATGCTCGTGGTCGTGGTGATGTTCGTCATGCTCATCGTGATTATGCTCATGCTCGTGCTCGTCATGCTCATCCTCGTCATGCTCGTTGCCGGGGGCTTCTACTTCGTGCACCCAAGTTGCACTGGTGGCTACGTCATCGAAGTCGAAGGCGTGGGTGTTGAGTATCTTGTCGAAGTCCACATCGCCGTAGTCGCAGGGTATGATCTCCGCCTTGGGCTGTATGGCGCGTATAATAGCCGTGAGGTGGTCGAGTTCACGGGGGCTGATCTCGGAGGCTTTGTTGAGCAGAATCTTGTTGCAGAACTCAATCTGCTCGATCACGAGCCGTTCGATATCATCCTCGCCTATGTGCTCCTGCTGCAGGTTGTCGCCGCATCCGAACTCGTCGCGCATACGCAGTGCATCAACCACGGTGACGATGCAGTCCAGTCGCGGCAGGTCGTGGCCGGCGTAGTTCGTAACGATCTGCGGGATGGAGCAGAGCGTCTGTGCGATAGGTGCGGGTTCGCATATGCCTGAGGCTTCGATCACGATGTAGTCGAACTTCTTTTGCGAGGTTATGTCGTTGAGTTGCTCCACGAGATCCATCTTCAGGGTGCAACATATGCATCCGTTCTGCAGTGCCACGAGGCTGTCGTCTTTCTGTCCGACCACTCCGCCTTTGGCAATCAGGTCGGCATCGATGTTCACTTCGCCTATGTCGTTGACAATCACGGCGAAGCGTATTCCTTTGCGGTTGTTAAGAATCCGGTTGAGCAGGGTCGTTTTGCCGCTGCCCAGATATCCGGTAAGTAGTAATACAGGTACTGTTGTCATCATCCTTAGTTTTCTTTTATCTCTCTTGTCAGCCGCAGGCGGTCTGTCAGCATAGCGGTCTCTCTTCTGTCAGCCGCAGGCGGTCTATTACTATTCCTAACAAATTTTGTGCCGCAATGCATCTGCTGCCAAATTGTCATTCGATTTTTAGAGATGTCCTCACCACAACAAGCTGTGTCGGGGAGCTTGGGTAGATCTGCTGAAAGACTAGTCTGTTCGGTGTCCTACGCCGTGAGGGGGTTATGGGTTAGGTTTAGTGGTTTAGGTTGGTAATTCAGAGTTCGCCCGATGTTCCATCGACATTCCCTCGATGTTCCCTCGGTTCAACGTGACGCTTTTCTGAAAAACGATGCAAAGTTACGACAAAAATTTGGTAAAAGCAAATAAAACTACAAAAACGAAGGCGAAAAACGTCATTTTTTCGTTTTCCGCCTTTTCCATTGCTTAGGGAGTCGCCTGTGATAACTATCACCTATCACTCCCTTGATAACCAATCCAAGAATAATTACACCAGCTACTACGACATTGACAAAAAAGATTGGCGTGCGTTCAGCGTGGACAGTCTGGTAGATATAACGCGCTTTTGGTCGCTCAAACCGCAAGCAGTGGACGAGTAAAAAGAAAAAGCAAAAGAAAAAAAGAACCAAAAAAAGAAAATAAGAAAGAAAAAGAAAAAGCGCTGCGCCTTAAACGTCTCTGAGAGAGCGCGCACGCACACGTACGCGAATCAGGGCGCAGCGCTTATAATTATTTAATCATTATGGCAGCAGTAAGTTCATTCAATTTCATATGGATGCTCTTAGACCCCAAACCCGAATACCAGAGAGTTCGAGCAGATGGTTAAGACAGGCACACTCGTCACGGCTAACCACATAACGGCAAGATAGGCATCTACAGCGAGTCAGATGCAGTTGCATTCAAAATGAGTATAATCAAACATCTAAAACCCTAAAGAAATGAAAGAAACGAATCCCGACACCGTGGTGTGGACTGATCCCGATACTACGGCTGAAATCATATAAAAATGCACATAAGGAACATTTTTACTTTGCAAAATTTGTGCTCTGGGAATATTTTTGCTAAAATATTTGCATGATTCATTTATTTTTAGTACCTTTGCGTAACGAATCATAAAATTGAAATCATAAATCATAAATTAGTAATCATATTTCCCCATGTTACACATCATAGCCTCCTCCATGCACCGAGAAGAGCAGAGTCTGCCGTTTGAGTTGCCCGCAGGGTGGGCAGACAGCAATCAGTGCGTAGCCGTACTGACAGGTGGCACCGAAGCATCGTTCGTAGAACTGGTGAACGACAGAAAGATAGACCTGCAGCAGCCTATATACCTGCTGGCATCAGGTCAGAGTAACTCGCTGGCAGCCTCGCTGGAGATACTGGCGTGGATACAGCAGCACGGCGGTACAGGACGCGTGCTGACCTCGGCTGCGCAGATTGCGGTAGAAGAATCACCGCAGCCGGACACGAACACGGCCGTTAAGAAACGGAATCTGCATCTGTTCAAGACAGTGAACACCGGCGAGCTCCGGCTGGGCGTGATTGGCGAACCGTCAGACTGGCTGATAGCCTCGCTGGTGGATGACCGGTCGATATACCGAAAAACGGGCATACGGCTGGTGAGGATACCGATAGAAGAGGTGTCGTCGCTGGGCGAAGTGGACGGCGGACTGAAAGGTGCTGAGCAGATATATGATCGGCTGAAGAAGATAGTGGTGCGCTACGGTCTGGGCGGATTGACACTGCGGTGCTTCGACCTGCTGACCACGGTGAAGAACACAGGGTGCGTAGCACTGAGTCATCTGAACGACGAGGGCATACCTGCGGCATGCGAGGGTGACATACCTCTGTTGCTGACGATGCTGTATGCGAAGCAGAACTACGGGAAGATAGGATTTCAGGTTAACCCTGCACGCATAGGCGACGACGGCAGGATGCTGTTTGCACACTGCACCGTACCGCTGAAGATGACCACGAGTCACGTGATAGATACGCACTTTGAATCGGGCATAGGCATAGGCATACATGGCGAGTTGCCGTTGGGCAGATACCGTCTGCTGAAGTTATCGCGCGACCTGAAGCAAGTGCTGGACGAGCCGGTAGAGCTGGTAGCGAACCAGTACGAGCCTAACCTGTGCCGCACGCAGGTGTGGCTGCAGGGCACGCCGGAACTGGCACGCCGGCTGTTGACACATCCGCTGGCGAATCATCATTTGTTAATTAAGGAAGATTGACAAAAACGGGGCACCTGAATGGGCGCCCCGTTTTTTTCGGTTATGGGTTACCGGTTATGGGTTATGGGTTATGGGTTACGGGTTATGGGGTACGGGTTACGGGTTACTTGCGGCCGTAGTCGAGGGGG
>JAFXSS010000085.1 GCA_017525455.1 Paludibacteraceae bacterium | reverse complement strand
GGCTGCACCCTTACGGATTTGGTCACCTACGCAGAAGAACGAGAACGAGTAATCATCCGCCAGATCTTTGCGCAGACGGCCTACAGCCACTTTGTCCAGACCACTGCGGAAGAGCGGCATCGGGTAGGGGTCAACCAGTTCGCAGCCCGGTGCTTCGGCTATCGCCTGACGGATAATATCCAATGACAAAGGATGTTGCAACTCGCACCATACAGCCTCTGAGTGAGCGCGCAGAGTAGGCACACGCACACAGGTAGCACTGACGCGGATATCCGAGTGCATGATTTTACGCGTCTCGTTGAACATTTTCAACTCTTCTTTCGTATAGTCGCCATCGGCAAAGACATCGATATGCGGTATAACGTTATACGCCAACTGATGTGCAAACCGCTGTACGGTAGGCTGCTCGCCGCGGGCAATCTGGTTGTATTGCTCCTGCAGTTCCTGCATAGCCTGAGCACCTGCACCAGAGGCGGATTGGTAAGTCGCTACATGCACACGTTTGATATGACTCAACGGCTCGATGGCATTCAGCACCACAGCCATGATGATCGTTGTGCAGTTGGGGTTGGCAATGATATGCCGGCTGCCTTTCTCCAGCGCCTGCATGGCATCCTCAGGGTTGATCTCCGGCACCACGAGCGGCACATCATCGTCCATGCGGAAAGCCGACGAGTTGTCAATCAGAATAGTGCCGTACTTGGTTATCTGCTCAGCATATTGGCGTGAAGTGGAGGCACCTGCCGAAGCAAAAGCAACATCTACACCGTCAAATGAAGTAGAAGGCGTAAGTTCTTCTACCACAATTGGTTTTCCGTTGAACATATAGGATGTTCCGGCACTGCGACTTGAGCCAAACAGACGCAGACTGCTGCACGGAAAGTTCCGCTCTTGCAGTATCTTAAGCAGTTCTTGACCCACTGCGCCCGATGCGCCTATGATTGCAAGATTTACCATTTTATCATTTGCCATTTGGTAGTTCAATTATTCAAATAATTATACGTATTGTGCTGTGATTGATTTGTCTTTCATCGTGCGGAGGTCGGCAACTGTGCCTTGGGCTACAATCTGACCGCCGGCATTACCGCCCTCGGGACCAAGGTCGATAATATAATCGCAGGTGCGGATAACATCCAGGTTGTGCTCAATGATAATCACGGTGTTACCTTTGTCCACCAATTTGCGCAAGACGCCCATCAGTACGCGCACATCGTCGAAATGCAGACCTGTAGTCGGTTCGTCGAGAATATACACGGTCTTTCCGGTTGACGGTCGCGCAAGTTCGGTAGCCAGTTTGACACGCTGGCTCTCACCGCCCGAGAGAGTGGTGGACGACTGCCCAAGTTTGATATAGCCTAAACCGACCTCTTGCAGCGACTTGATCTTGCGCAGTATATACGGTTGCGCCTCAAAGAACTCGACAGCCTGATTGACGGTCATATCGAGAATATCGCTGATAGTCTTTCCCTTGAACCGAACCTCCAGAGTTTGCCGATTGTACCGTGCACCACCGCAAACATCGCAGGGTACATAGATGTCGGGCATAAAATGCATACGAAGCGTCTTATAGCCGTTGCCTGCGCATTCTTCGCAGCGTCCTCCCTTGGCGTTGAACGAGAACCTGTTCTGTTTCCAACCACGAATCTTCGACTCCGGAAGCGAAGCAAACAGTTCGCGGATATCGGTGAAAACGTTAGTGTAGGTGGCAGGATTGGAGCGCGGCGTACGTCCAATAGGGCTCTGGTCAACACTGATAACTTTGTCGATAAACTCCAAGCCCTCGACAGATGCGTAAGGCATAGGAGCAGTCAGACTGCGGTAGAAATGTTGCGACAGAATGGGGTAGAGCGTGCGGTTGATGAGGGTTGATTTGCCCGAACCGCTGACACCTGTGATGCACACCATCTTTCCCAGTGGCAGATGCAAGGTAACGTTCTTGAGATTATTGCCTGTGCAGCCGGTGAGGGTGAGCCAAGAGAGACCGCTATCGGCTGACAGACCGCTGGCGCTGACAGAAGAGAGACTATTAGAGCTAACGGATTTTTCACCGCGCAGATACTGGGCTGTGAGTGTATCGGCTTTCAGCAGTTCGGCAGGTGTGCCCTGGAAGATCAGTTCACCGCCCAATCGTCCGGCACGCGGACCGATATCCAGAATATAATCCGCCTCGCGCATCATCTGTTCGTCATGCTCCACGACAATAACGGTATTTCCCATGTCGCGCAGTTGTTTGAGCGAGTCGATAAGTCGCTGGTTGTCACGCTGATGCAGACCAATGGACGGTTCGTCAAGAATGTAAAGTACATTTACCAGCCGTGAACCGATCTGCGTAGCAAGACGGATACGCTGGCTCTCGCCTCCTGACAACGAGTCCGACGGGCGGGAGAGCGACAGATAGGTCAGTCCGACCTGTTGCATGAATCTGAGCCGCGTCTCAATCTCACGCAGGATAGGCGTTGCTACAGCCTGCTGACGTTCGGTGAGTCGGATAGGAGAGTCCTCGCCCTGGAGAGATGTGATAAAATCGAGTAACTGATTGATATCCATATCCGAAAGGGCTGCAATGTTGTAGTCGCCAATGCGGTAGGATAGGGATTCTTTGCTCAGCCTTTTGCCTTGGCAGTCGGGACAGACAACGTCTTGTTCCTGCTGTTTTGACTCGTCGTCATCGGCTTCTTTGGCTTTGTCGATATACTCGAGCATGCGCTTGTACCAATCGCTGTCGTCGTGCACAATGTCGTTGAGTTCGTCATCATCAGGCGCAGTTTCCGTCAGTTCGGATGCTTTGATTCGTCCCAAACCTTTGCAACGCGGGCACCAACCTTGCGGTGAGTTGAACGAGAATGTGTGCGGCGCGGGTTCGCGGTAACTGATGCCCGTAGAAGGACACATCAGGTTACGCGACAAGAACCGTGCGTTCTGACCATCCGCCTCACAGACCATAATCATGCCGCCACCTTGCTGCATAGCTTTGTCAAGTGACTGATACAGACGCTTTTGCGTATCGTCAACAAATTCACCGGAAAGCTTGAGTTTGTCAATAACAATCTCAATAGTGTGGTTCTTGTAGCGGTCAAGTTTCATGCCTTGTGTGATCTCCATAAGTTCACCGTCCACACGCGCCTGAATGAAGCCTTTATGGCGAATCTGCTCGAACAGTTCCTTATAATGACCTTTACGGTTCTGCACAACCGGTGCAAGCATCAGCACACGCTTGCCGGCATATTGCTCCAGGATAAGACTGACAATCTGTTCGTCGGTATAATGAACCATCTTTTCGCCCGTGATATAGGAATATGCGTCAGCAGCACGGGCATACAGAAGTCGCAGAAAATCATATATTTCCGTGATTGTTCCGACCGTGGAACGCGGATTGCGAACCGTAGTGCGCTGGTCGATACTGATTACGGGTGAGAGACCTGTTATCTTATCTACGTCCGGTCGCTGCATATTACCGATATACGAGCGCGCGTACGCAGAAAAAGTCTCCATGTAGCGTCGTTGCCCCTCGGCGTAGATCGTGTCAAACGCCAGTGATGATTTGCCGGAGCCGCTCAGACCTGTAACGACAGAGAGCGCGTATCGAGGAATACGTGCATTGATGTTCTTGAGATTGTGTTCGCGTGCTCCGCGAACCTCGATGAACGATTGCTGATGATTGTCGGATGATTGTGACATACAGAAATTGATTCTACAAAAACCGCGCCATATTTTTATATTTGTAGAATTTTGAAGAAAATAACTAAAAAATATCCTACAATCTTGATAAAACCCCGACAAAACCTCGGTGAAGTTGGACAAATATTGCACTTGACCATCATTAACTCTAATTTATGTTATGTAAAATAGGTTTTACATGTGAGTTTTAAAAGAGTAACCTATTTGTGACAAAATGTCATGAATTTTGGTGTGAATGATTGTACGGCACATTTTTTGTTACAATATTAATATGCGCGCACAAGATGTGCTTTGTTGTTGTGTGCGGAAATGAAACAAATTGAATTAAGGAGATTTATGAGACAAGATTTTGAGGATTTGATGCTTAGTTTGTCGCTGGCAGGTGAAAACGGCGAGGAAGAACAGATTGTGCCATTGGTGGACGGTCAGGACAGTTCACAGACACAGCAACTGAAGACCGGCGATGTGGTGCCCGTATTGCCGCTGAGGAAAATGATACTTTTCCCCGGTGTGCTGCTTCCTGTTACATTGTCGCGCCCCAAATCCATGCGACTGGTAGAAAAAGCGTACAAAGACGAACTGATCATAGGCGTGTTCAGCCAGAAAAATACAGAAATCCAGGATCCGCAGGCAAATGACATCTACCCTATTGGTACGGCGGCACGTGTGTTGCGAATCTTTGATGTACCTGACGGTAGTATGATGGCTATATTGGAAGGAACACAACGAATATGGATGAATGAATTTACGTCACTCACGCCGCAGATTATGGTTCGCGTAGATGTTACGCCCGAAAAGATGCCGTCAAAACGCGACAAGAACTTCCTGGCATTGGCAACGACAATCAAGGAGCAGGCTGTATACATACTGGAGCGTGCCACCAACCTACCCCAGGAAGCGAAAATGATGTTACGCGGTATAACGTCCCCGGATATACTGATTAACTATATCTGTGTGAACTTCAACATGTCGATTGAAGAGAAGCAGAAACTGATATTGATGGATGATATGCGCGTGCGCGGCGAGATGTTGCTGGAATTCCTTGTACGCGAGGTGGAGATGGTTAAAACGCAGGCAGATATTCAGGAAAAAGCTGCCGAGACTATGAACAAAGAGCAGCGTGAATACTTTCTGCACCACCAACTGGAGGCTATCCAGAAAGAGTTAGGCGACACAGAAGATGAACGATTTACGGCACTGAAGGAACGTGCTGCCAAAAAGAACTGGCCCGAACATGCCAAAACGGCATTTGAAGATACGATGAAAAAGGTGGAGCGCGAGTCGCATCACTCGCCTGACTATCAGATGGATGTAACGTATCTGGAGACGATGCTCGACCTGCCGTGGAACGAATGCACGGAGGATAATTACGATATACATCAGGCCAAAGAGGTGCTGGACAAGGATCATTACGGCATGGAGAAGGTCAAGGAGCGCATCATCGAATATCTGGCTGTTCTCAAGCAGACACAATCTGCCAAGACAAAAGACACGAAAGCCCCTATCCTATGCCTATACGGCCCTCCGGGCGTGGGCAAGACCAGTCTGGGCAAGAGCATAGCTACGGCATTGGGCAGAAAGTACGCCCGCGTATCACTGGGCGGACTGCATGATGAGGCTGAGATTCGCGGACATCGCAGGACGTACATCGGTGCTATGCCCGGACGAATAATCAGTAATATCAAGAAAGTGCAAAGTAGCAATCCTGTGTTTGTGCTCGACGAGATTGACAAAATAGGCATGGATTACAAGGGCGATCCGACCAGTGCCTTGCTTGAAGTATTGGACCCCGAGCAGAACAGCACGTTCCACGACAATTATCTGGATGTGGATTACGACTTAAGCAAAGTTCTGTTCGTGGCCACCGCCAACTCGCTGGAAACAATTCCACGCCCCCTGCTCGACCGTATGGAACTGATTGAAATGACAGGCTATCTGCAAGAGGAAAAAGAGGAGATCGCCAAACGTCATCTGATGCCTAAATGCTTGAAGAGCAACGGACTAAAAGCCACTGACTTGCGCATCACCAAACGTGTGATGGGCGAGATAATCGACCATTACACACGTGAGTCGGGTGTACGCAGTCTGGAACGTCAGATATCCACTATATGCCGTAAGGTGGTGACAAAGATTGCCTTGGAGGAGGATTATAACCACTCGCTGACAAAAGAGGATGTAGAAACCTATCTTGGCAAACCCAAGTTCAACCGCGACATGTGGGAGAACAACAACTATTACGGCGTAGTGACCGGTTTGGCATGGACGAGTGTGGGCGGTGAGATTCTGTTCATAGAGACGAGTCTGAGCAAAGCCAAAGCCCCTACTCTAACCCTGACCGGCAATCTGGGCGATGTAATGAAAGAGTCTGCGACTATTGCTTTGGGCTATATCAAGGCCCATGCCGAGCATTTTGGCATATCGCAGAAAGATATAGAGACCCACAGCGTGCATCTGCATGTGCCTGAAGGTGCTATACCTAAGGACGGGCCGTCAGCCGGCATAACGATGACCACGGCTATGGTCAGTGCTTTCACACGTAGAAAAGTACGTCCGCGCATAGCCATGACCGGCGAAATGACACTCCGCGGAAAAGTGTTGCCGATTGGCGGTGTAAAGGAGAAAATATTGGCTGCCAAGCGTTCGGGCATTACGGATATCGTACTGTGCGAGGAGAACCGCAAGGATGTGGAGGAGATACCGGAGATGTACGTAAAAGGGCTAACATTCCATTATGTCAAAGACATTGACGAAGTAATCGACTTTGCATTACTTAAAAAGTAAACTAGATGACAGACCGCATCAACATAGCCGTTTCCGCTGAAGGCTTGTACAAGGACAGGGGCAGTAAGTTTCTGGCTTTTGCCGAACCCATCACCGACGAGGAAAGTGCCAAGAAACGCATAGCCTGGTACAAAAAGAAGTACCACGACGCGCGACATGTGTGTTATGCTTACAGACTTGGCGAGAACCTCTGGCGGACAAAAGATGACGGCGAACCGCACGGCACAGCCGGCTTGCCCATACTTCGCAGTATTGATGCACGAAATCTGGACAATGTGCTGGTTGTGGTTGTGCGATACTTCGGTGGTACGTTGCTTGGCACTGGCGGACTGATGGTGGCCTATCGCGAGGCAGCATGCGATGCTCTGGATAAGTGCATATAGACCGTTACTCCGGTAGAATTAAGAATTATGGATAAATACAAACATATACGAGCGTATCACACCGAGTGGTTGCAGGCGGTGACGGATTTTATTATTGCCTTCCCTATCCTGAAACGCATGGAACGCAAAACAACCACGTCTGTCGAATTGGCTTATCTGGGTGACCGCAAGCAGATTGAACACGACATCAGGCATGGTGCTTTCTTCATGACGAACCATCGGGATATATGCATGGACTCCGCGTGGTTGAGCAAACTGCTCAGGATGCGCTATTTCATCCGGCCGTATATAGGCATAGGCAACAATCTGTTCGGCAAGTGGTGGATAGAGCCGTTGGTACGGAGCCTGCGGTGCTTTGTAGTAATACGCAATGTGTCACCACGCGAACAACTGGCTAACTCGCAACTGTTGTCAGAGTACATTCAGATGCTGCGCCGCAAGGGCAAATCCATCTGGCTGGCACAACGTCAAGGCCGCGCCAAGGATGGCAATGATGTATCGCAACCCGCCGTGCTGAAAATGCTGACATTGGGATCAGATGATTTCTTTGAGGCTGTCAAGCTGCTGAACATCTGCCCGGTATCCATCAACTACGAATTTGACCCATGCGATTATCTGAAAGCACGCGAGATGCAACTGGTACGTGATAACCCCAACTGGCGCAAATCCCGACGTGACGACCTGATTAGCATGAAAGTGGGTATTGAGGGGCAAAAAGGCCGAGTCGTTTATCGCATGACGCCCAGTATCAATCCTGAGATCGATGCACTGCTCACTCATCAGCCCGAAGTACTGCAGATGCCCCGCAACGAGCAGATACAACTTGTATGCAATATCATCGACCGACATATCCATCAGGGCTACGAACTGTATGAACGGGGCGAAAAGTTCGAGCAATATCTGCAAGGACAATTGCAGAAAATCAATCTACCCCAACCTGACGAGGCGTTCCTAATGCAAAAGATGCGGGAGATGTATGCCAAGCCAGTAGAAAATCACAACAAAGCAATATGAGAAAAGCACTTTTTGCAGGAAGTTTCAATCCGTTTACTATCGGTCACGAAGATATAGTGAAACGTGGCTTGGAGTTGTTTGACGAGGTGGTGATAGCCATCGGCGACAATCAGGACAAGCCATGCGCCGACATCTCCGAACGTCTGCAGGCAATACGCGCCTTGTATAGCAATGAGCCACGAGTGCATGTCGATGTTTATCACTCGCTCACAGCCGACTATGCCCGCAAGATAGGTGCATGTGCTTTACTGCGCGGCGTGCGCTCAATGATTGACTTCGAGTACGAACGACAGATGGCTGATGCCAATCGTGTACTAACCGGCATTGAGACCGTCGTACTGTTTACACGACCGGAACTTAGCCATATCAGTTCATCGTTGGTTCGTGACTTGAAACGTCATGGAGCAGACGTATCAGCTTTTGTGCGCACCGTATGTCTCGCATTGGTCATAGCGCTCGGTGTTATGCCGATTAATGCTCAAAGCAAGTCGGCACGCGCCGAACGGTCGATTGTTGTGTTCAACGATGTGCTTCGTCAACTCGACATTAGTTATGTAGACACTCTGCCCTATGAGCAGATGACCGAAACGGCTATCAATCAGATGTTGCGCCAGGTCGATCCGTACACCGTGTATTATCCAAAAGACAAAGATCGCGAACTCAAGATGATGACAACCGGCAAGTATGGCGGTATAGGTTCAATCATCCAGCAGCGTGACGAGAAAAAAGATTCGGCAGGCAAGGATAAGAAACCCGGCAAGTACGTAATCATTTCCGAGCCGTATGAGGGCATGCCTGCACAGAAAGCCGGACTGCTGGCCGGTGACCGGATACTTGAGATAGACGGCAAGAAGATGGCTAACAAGACCGTGGCCGAAGTGAGTGATTGTTTGCGCGGTACCCCCCACTCTACACTGACAATCAAGGTGCAACGTCAGGGAGTGAAAGACCCGCTGAAGTTCACTGTTGAACGTGAGGAGATCAAGTTGCCCGCTGTCAGTTATTACGGAATGTTGGATGATGGTGTGGCATACATATCGTTCAGCGAGTTCACCGAGAACTCCGCCAATGCGGTGCAAAAAGCTTTGGATGAATTGGTTACACAGTACGGTGCCCGAGCACTGGTGTTCGACTTGCGTGATAACGGAGGCGGTATCATCGACGAGGCGGTGAAGATTGTCAACCTGTTTGTCAAAAAGGGTGAGACCGTTGTATCCACTCGCGGTCGTATGAAACAGTCGGAGCGCATATACTGCACTACGCAGGATCCGGCTTACCCCGATATGCCGATTGTGCTGCTGGTAAACAAGAACAGTGCTTCAGCATCAGAGATTGTAGCAGGCAGTCTGCAAGACCTGAAACGCGCCACACTGGTTGGTGAACGCACGTTCGGCAAAGGACTGGTGCAGAGTGTTCGCTCGGTAGCCTACGACGGTTACGTCAAACTTACCACAGCACGGTACTACCTGCCATCCGGACGGTGCATACAAGCCATTGACTACAGCAAGCACCGGGGCAAGGCGGAGAAAGACACTACCGGAGGTATATTGCCGGATATAGTCATCAGCGATACCACACGCAAGGTGAATATCAGTTATACCTTGTACGCCAAACAACTCATATATGACTATGCTACGCGTTACCGTGCTACACATCCGTCGATAGCATCGCCTACACAGTTTAAGTTGACTGATGCAGACATTGAGGACTTCTGCCGGTTCCTGGACGAGGAGCAATTTACCTACGAGACAGAGACGAGCAAGTATTTCTCAGACATGCTGGACATGGCTCAACACGAGGATCTGGACTCCGCAACCATTGCTACGCTCAAGGCTATCGAGCCGCAGTTACGTCCGTCCTTCCGCGAAGCCATACAACGCCATAAGCAGGATGTGACCGAACTGCTGGAGGCGGAGATTATCGAGCGATACTACTACCGCAAGGGACGTATCGAATATATGCTCAAGTTGGATGAAGAGCTTAAAAAAGCGCAAGAAGTGATACATGACAAACTGTAAGCCCTATATCATTGCATCAGGCATCTGCTTGGCAATTGCTCTGACTGCAGCCATGTCAGGCTGTGCCAATCGCGGTACCGGACCGAAGGGAGGCCCGAAGGACACTGTGCCACCTACCCTGCTTCGCGAGACTCCGCTGAACGGCACGTGCAACTTCACCGGCAAAACGGTAGTGCTGCAATTCGATGAATATGTGCAACTTAACAATGTGGCAGAAAACGTACTGATATCTCCCCCACAACAGAAGCCGCCTATTGTAAAAGCCATCGGTAAAAAGGTGATGGTAACCTTTGAGGAACCGCTACGCGACAGCACTACCTACACCATTGATTTCGGACAGGCTATATGTGACAACAACGAGAAAGTGCCGCTCGGCAACTACTCCTTTTCGTTTGCCACAGGTCCGCATATCGATACTTTGGCAATGTTTGGCAAAGTGATTAATGCCGAGGATCTTAATCCTGTTCAGGGCGTTGTGGTTGGTGTGCATGAGATACTGGATGACAGTGCGTTTGCCACGGTGCCGTTTACGCGTATAGCCAAATCCGACAGTGTCGGACAGTTTGGTGTGCTGAACATGCGTGGTGGCACCTACCGCATCTATGCATTGCGCGATGTGAGCAAGGATTATCTGTATCAGCCCTCGGAGGCTTTGGCGTTTACCGACGAAGTGTTCTCGCCTTCTTTGGCTTACGACAGCATAGCCGTGCCGGGCGATAGCACCGTGTTAGCCGCGGATAGTACAGCTATAATTGCCGATAGTACCATGGTCAACGATAGCACGACTGCACCGGGTGTTGAGTTTGTCCGAGATTATTATCATGTGCCGGATACTATTGTTCTGAAGTTGTTTCCCGAGAACAAGCAGCGCCACTATTTCATCCGAGCCCTGCGCGACAAGGAGCAACATTATTTCACGCTGTTGTTCGCAGCTCCGCAGGATTCGCTGCCGACTATCGTTGCTATTCCCCCCGATAGTACACAGATGGATTCAACTTGGGTAGATTTTACGCAATATATGCTATGCCAAGCCAATCCCACCAAAGATACGCTCGTGTACTGGCTGACCGACTCGGCGGCTATCAGCATGGATACCTTGCGATTCACCATGACATACAAGATGTCCGACTCGTTATACCAACTTGTTGACACAACAGATACCGTGCAGGCTATCTATCGCCATCCGCGTATGTCGCAGAAGGCCATTGAGGCCAAGCGCCGGCAAGATGCCAATCGCAAAGTAGAACTTAGGAGCAACGCATCGTCGAAGATGGATATTTATCGCAACATCGAGTGGTATGCAACCACGCCTCTCACCGATTATAGTCCGGACAGCATCCATCTGCTGGAGAAGATTGACACCTTGCTTAAACCAGTGGCATTTACCATTGAATCGCTTGACTCCATAGGAATGCGATATGTGTTGCGAGCCAAACTTGAGCCGGAGCATTCT
Organism: Paludibacteraceae bacterium; assembly: GCA_017525455.1. Classification (GTDB taxonomy): domain Bacteria; phylum Bacteroidota; class Bacteroidia; order Bacteroidales; family Paludibacteraceae; genus Colicola. The sequence goes on along the minus strand of JAFXSS010000085.1, from coordinate 510 downwards.
TATATACTGAGAATTGATTCCGGAGCTATGCACGACATATATGGCATAACCAACATGCCATTCAAGGGCGAATACAAACTTCGTTCACTGGACGAATACTCCACCCTGACTATACGTCTTCAGCATTTTGACTCGCGTGCACGCATACAAATATTGAATGACAAGGACCAGGTTGTTCGCGAACAGCCCGCGTTGCCCGAAGGTGCTACATTCAAGTACCTGGAGGCCAAGAGCTTCTACGTGCGGCTATACATTGATATCGATGGCAACGGCAAATGGACAACAGGCGATTGGGCTACCAAGCGACAACCCGAACCTGTATATTATTACTCCAAGAAACTTTCTCTGCGTGCCAACTGGGAATTTGAAGAGGTGTTCGATCATTTGGAACTCCCGTTGTTGGAACAAAAGCCCAAAGCGCTAATCAAGGTTGACACCGGAAAAACAAACAAAAAATAGCACTTAATTCCCAGGAAGACAAAGGAATAAAAAAAATACACCAAATTATTT
>JAFXSS010000009.1 GCA_017525455.1 Paludibacteraceae bacterium | reverse complement strand
TATTGCTGTTCGGCATACTGGCAGCCGGTCTGCTCATCCGCCGGATATGGCGCGATCAGGAGGCTTTTACGCGCGTGGAGACAGCCAACCAGGTGATGGAGCACGAGTTGCACATAGCCAGCAATATACAGATGGGCATCTTGCGCGAGGGACTGCGCAGCCGGGTGAAAGGTGAGCCGTGGCCGGATGTGGCACTGCAGGCTACGCTGGTGCCGATGCGTGAAGTGGGTGGCGACCTGTACGACTTTTTCCGCAAGGGCGATGACCTGTTCTTCGTGATAGGCGACGTAAGCGGCAAGAGCGTGACGGCTGCCATGCTGATGAGCGCTACAGTCAACCTCTTCCGCTCCGCTGTCAGACGACTGCAATCGCCCAAGGTGATCATGGAAGAGATGAACGCCGTGCTCAGCGAGAACAACCCCAGTCTGATGTTCGTAACCGCTTTTATCGGACGGCTGCATGTTCCCACCGGCGAACTGCTGTACTGCAATGCCGGACACCTGCCGCCGTTGAAAGTCAGCGGTCAGCAATCAGCGGTCAGTATGCTGGCATTGCAGCCGAACATACCACTGGGATATGATGGCAAATACCGGTTCATAGAGCAGGGTACAATGCTTGCTCAGGACGAGATGGTCGTGCTGTACACCGACGGCATCACCGAGGCGCGAAACGAGAACCGAGAGATGCTCGGCATGCAACGTTGGGTGGAGATAGTCAAGAATAATCTGCAGGCGCTGATCGACGGAAACATGCTTGCTATCCGCGAGGCGGGTATGCGATTCACCGGCGAAGCCGAGCAGGCGGATGATATGACGCTGATGATTATCCGCAAGACAGGTGATGCCCAGCCACTAAACATCCGTGTGGAGAACAGGATTGACCAGTGGCCTGTGCTGCGGGCTGCATTGCACAACTACGGTGTGTGCGCCGGTATGGATACCCGCTCGCTCAAGAAGATGGAGATGGCGCTGGAGGAAGCCGTGGTGAACATAGTCAACTATTCCCAGGCGGAGTATATCGACCTGACAATCACAAGCCGGCAGACGGCTGATGAGCGACGGTTCGCCGTGCAACTGACGGACAACGGTGTGCCGTTTGACCCGACGGCGCGTCCGGATACCGACACGGCACAACTCGCCAACGACAGACAGATAGGCGGATTGGGTATAGCCCTGCTCAAGCAGATTGCCGACGAAGTGCATTATAGCCGAATCGATGATAGAAACGAATTGATACTAATCAAAAAAATCTAGTAATATGGAAATTACCATCCAAAAAACCGAACAACAAACCATGATTCGCATCATAGGCGAGTTGGACACTATCGCTACGACCGAACAAGCCGACGAACTGCAGAAAATCCTAGACAATGCCCGAGAGAACATGCTGGTTGACTGCAGCGAAATGGAATATATATCCTCGGCCGGACTCAGGTTTTTCATGCAACTCAAGCGTGAGAGCGAAGCCCAAGGCGGCACAGTGCGCCTCACCAATATGAACGAGGATGTAGCCGACATCTTCCGCATGAGCGGGTTCAATAATATTTTTGAGATAGTATAGGCAGACCGCTATCGCTGGTAGAGTATAGACCGCTATCGCTGATAAAGTATAGACCGCAGCCTTGGCTGCTGAATGATAAAAGATAGACCTAATAGTCATGAAAAGTCCATTAAGTCAAGCGCAATTAGGCGTATATTATGCATGTCAAACATCCGTAGAGGGAGAACTGAACTATCAGAACCCTGCCTTGTTCACCTTGCCGGCGCAGACCGATACAGTGCGTCTGCAGCAGGCTGTGTATGCAGCGCTGTGTGCGCATCCCTATGTAGCCGGCCGTATTCTGACCGGTGACGACGGAGTGCCGGTTATCACTGATGACGGTGTAGCCGAACTGACGAACGGTGACGCGGCGGAGTTTGTGCCGTTGACTGATGTGTCGGAAGCCGAGTGGGCGCAAGTGAAACAATCCTTCGGCCGTACGATGGATATACACGGCAGCCGGCTTTTCCGTACGGAGATCTACACCATACACCATACACCATACACCGTACACCAATATCTCTACATCGATATCCATCACGTGTTAGCCGACGGCTATTCGATGACAGTGTTGGTGCGCGATATCAGCCGTGCATACAGCGGCAAAGCGCTGAGTGCTGAGATGATGGACGGTGCAGCTATAGCCCGTGCCGAGGAAGAGCAACGTGCCGATACAGCGCTGATGACGGAGGCACGCGAGTGGTACGCACGCGAGTTCTTCGATGCGGCTGACACCGACTCATTGCCAATACCCGAGGCCGGACTGACTGATGAAGGATATATCTACCGCTCCTATCCGTTGAGCATCACCAAGCAGGAGGTGCAGACTATTGAGAAACGTTTCGACGCGCGGGAGAGCGTGATTATGCAGGCCGCGTGGGCACAACTGCTGGCAGCCTACAGTGCGGAAGAGAAAGCTTCGTACTGCACGGCATTCTTCGGCAGAACAGACCGCAGAACATTGGGCTCGCTGACGATGATGGTGCACACCCTGCCGGTGTACATGCAGGCGACTGCGCAAACCACCATCGCCGAACTGCTGGGTAAGATGGGGGTTCAGTTGCAACTGACAGAACGCTACCAGTACTATGCTTATCCGGATGCCGTGAAAGATCTGGGGTTGAACAACCAAGTGATGTTCGTATATCAGGGATCGGTAGTGAACGACAAACGCAGTCTGCGTCTCGACGACTGCCTGGTGCCCGTAAGCGATCTGAGGCAGCCTACGCCCGGATGGAAATTGTGCGCCGAACTGATGGAGTCAGACGGGCAGTATGCGCTGAAACTGAGTTTCAGCAGTGCCGATTATTCGGATGCGTTCGCCCGGCAGATAGCCGACACATACAGTATGATTCTGCGCTCGATGACTACGGCCGACACCGTTAGCGAAATAGAGTATTGCTCACCGCAGCAGATACAGTGGCTCGACGGGTGCAATCCGCAGCCATCTACACCGAGTGAAGCAGCGGACGACTCGCTGGTAGCACGGTTCAGGCAGCACGTAGCCGACAGACCGGATGCTATATGTGTCGTGGCGGGCGACAAACGACTGACCTATGCCGAGGTTGACCGGCTGTCGGATACCGTCGATCCGCAATATACCGTTCGCTGCGGCGAGCATGTGATAGGTTACTCCGTGCCACGCAACGAGCAGATGATTATTGTTCCGCTGGCGATAGCCAAAGCCGGAATGACGATCATGCCGCTGGATAGCAGTTACCCGGCTGAGCGACTGGAGTTCATGCGCCAGGATGCAGCCAAGTACGATGGCAACGAGGCGTTCATACTGCTATATACCTCTGGCACAACGGGCACTCCTAAAGGAGTGATGCTCAGCGAGCGGAACATCTTATCCTTCTGCGACTTCCATGTGCGCCATATAGGTCTGACACCTGATAGCCGGTATGCTACATACGCCGGTTACGGGTTTGATGCGTTCATGCACGATATGTGGGGTTGCCTGGTGGCAGGGGCAGCGATATATGTGATCGGCGAGGATATACGTTTCGACCTGGACGGCATACATAACTTCATAGTCAGCCAGGGCATAACGCACACCTTCATGACTACGCAGGTAGCCACGCAGATGGTGCAGAACTATCCGGATATTCCTACATTGAAGTTACTGGGTACAGGCGGCGAGAAACTGATGAGCGTAACGCCCCCGAGTTACTGTCTACAGAACGGTTATGGTCCCACGGAGACCACTGTATATGTTACCAGTTATTGGGTGGAGAAGCAAGAGTCGAACATCCCCATCGGTTACCCGAACGACACCGCGCAACTGTATATCACCAACAAGTACGGCAAACGTGTGCCCTGGGGTGCAGCTGGCGAACTGCTGGTAGCCGGTGCGCAGGTGGGCATAGGATACCTCAACCAACCTGAGAAGACAGCTGAGGCATTTGTCTCTTTCAGTCCGAAGGAAGGTTTCTTGTCTGTCAGCGATAGCGGTCTACGCGTCTATCGCACCGGCGATATAGTGCGCTACCGTCAGGACAGGGCGATAGAGTTTGTCGGCCGCAAGGACGGGCAGGTCAAGATTCGCGGTTTCCGCATCGAGCTCAAGGAGGTGGAGGCGGTTATCCGTCAGTTTGACGGCATACGTGACGCTACGGTGCAGGCGTTTGATTATCCTGAAGGTGGAGGCAAGTTCATCGCGGCATACATAGTCAGCGATCAAAAGATAGATATACAGGCGCTCAATGCCTTTATTTTGGATCAGAAACCTCCGTACATGGTTCCGGCTGTAACGATGCAGATCGACGCTATACCGCTCAACCAGAACCAGACGGTCAACAAGCGCGCCTTGCCCGAACCCAAGGTGCAAACCGACGATACACAACAGGCACAGGAAACTGCGCCACTGAACGTGTTGGAGGAACAACTCAAGCAAATGGTGGTAGATATAGTGGGCAACAGCGATTTCGGTATAACCACCGATCTGCGCTATGTAGGACTCAGTTCGATATCTGCCATCAAACTGGCGACGCAGGTTTATAAGCGCTTCGGCGTACAACTGGATGCCAAACTGCTGCTGAAGGGCGCAAGTATCCAGGTCATTGAGAATGCTATATTGCAGGATTTGTTAGAATCTGCGAAGACCCCTGCGGAAGGCAAGGATGACAACAGTGCACCGTCCGTCGCTCCATCTATGGAAAGGGTAGGCCTGTCGCATTCGCAGACGGGTGTGTACTTTGAGTGCATGAAGAACCCGACATCCACGCTGTACAACATACCTATGCGTGTTCGTCTGCCGCTCACGGTCAGCAACGATGCTCTGCGCACCGCTGTAGAGCAGGTGGCAGATAACCACCCTGAACTGTTCGTTCAGTTCTGCACCGGCGACAACGGAGTAGAGCAGGTGATTGACAAGAGCACCGGGTTGAAGGTTGAGAGCCTGGAGATGCAGGAGGCTGAAATCGATGCTTACCGTGCGGAGTTTGTGCGGCCGTTCAATTTGAGCAAAGATCTGCTCTGCCGGTTCAGTATCGTTCGCACCGAGCAGGCGTTGTACCTGTATTGCGATATGCACCACCTGGTATGTGACGGAGCGTCGTACGATGTGTTCCTGAGCGAATTGTGCACCTTGCTCAACGGAGGAACGATAGAGCCTGAGATGTGCTCGTATGCGCAGTTTGTGGCAGATGAGCAGGCGGCCGAATCGGGTAGCGATTATGCTGCGGCTCGCGAGTTCTTCCATAGCCGTCTGGCAGAGGTGGAGGGTGTGACCGAATTGCCCGCCGATATCACCAATCCCAAGGACGGTGAGATAGGGCAAGTGTATGCTCCGCTGAACATTTCCGCTGTGGAACAACTGGCTCACTCCGCCGGTGCCACATCTGCTGCAGTGACGCTGGCTGCGGTGTTCTACACCCTGGCGCGATTTGCCAATAGCGATGAACTGTGTATCACCACCATCTCCAACGGCCGCAGTAACCTGAAGATGGCGAACACCATCGGCATGATGGTCAACACTCTGGCACTGAGCACAAAGATAGGCGAACAGACTGTACAACAGTTCATTAGCGAGACGGCTGACAACTTCGAGCAGACACTGGCGCACGAGAACTATCCGTTTGCACAGATAGCTGCCGATTATAACCTGACGGCGGAGATCATGTACGCCTATCAGTTGGGCGTGATATCCGAATACAAGGTCAACGGGCAACTGCTGCAGACTGAGAATATGGAACTCAACGTGCCTAAGTTCAAGATAGCATTCTACATCGTAGAGGTGAACGGCACGCCGAGTGTGGCTATCGAATATGACAACGGCCGCTACAGTCAGGCAATGATGCAGAGTCTGGCGCAATCGGTCTGCAATGCAGTGGCAGCGTTTGCGGCTGCACCGGAGGCCGGGTTGCGTTCAGTATCCTTGCTGGACGATGAGCAAGCAGAGTTGCTCGACAGTTTTAATCATACCAAGGTTGATTACGATGACAGCCAAACTATCCTCTCGCTCTTCCGTGCGCAGGTGCAGAAGACACCCGATAACATTGCTGTCATTTTCCGCGACACGCGCATCACCTATCGCGAATTGGACGAACTGACCGACCGCATAGCCGGTGCTCTGCAGCCTACAACGAACGTGATTGCCATCAAAGTGGAGCGTAGCGAGTGGATGGTGATTGGTGCGCTGGCTGTACTCAAGGCCGGATGCGCCTATATGCCGCTCGACCCGACTTATCCCGAGGAGCGCCTCAACTATATGCAGCAGGACGGCAATAGTTGTATGCTGCTCACCGAGAAGGAACTGCAATCTATCAGCGATAGCGTTCAAACAGCAGAGCGTTCAAACAGCGCAGCAGTCAAACAGCAGAGCGCTCAAGTACGCCCTGAGGACTTATTCATCCTCCTTTACACCTCCGGCTCAACGGGTGTGCCCAAAGGTGTGATGCTCGAGCATCGTAACCTCGTGGCGTTCTGCCACTGGTATCACCGCTATTACGACCTGCAGCCCGGCGACAAGGTAGCGGCATACGCATCGTTCGGCTTCGATGCCAACATGATGGATATGTATCCGGCGCTTACCTGCGGTGCAGCGGTGTGCATCGTGCCGGAAGATCTCAGGCTGAACTTGCCGGAACTGGGCAGGTACTTCGACAAGGAAGGCATAACGCACTCGTTTATGACCACGCAGATTGGCTATCAGTTTGCTACGAACATCGAGTGCCACTCGCTCAAACATCTGTCAGTGGGTGGCGAAGCCCTGTCGGCACTTACGCCGCCTACTGCTTATAAGATGCATAACGGCTACGGCCCTACGGAGTGTACGATCTTTACCACTACCTATTGCCTCAGCGAGTACGAGCAACATATACCTATAGGCAAACCGCTGGATAACCTGCAACTGTTCATCATGGACAGCAACGGTCAGCGTCTGCCGCTCGGTGCAGCAGGCGAACTGTGGGTGAGTGGACCGCAAGTAGGACGCGGATACCTCAACCTGCCGGAGAAAACTGCGGAGACGTTTGTGAAATTAAGAATTGGAAATAGCGAATTACGTGCCTATCGTACCGGCGATATAGTTCGTTACCTGCCGGACGGAAATATCCAGTTTGTCGGGCGACGTGACGGGCAGGTCAAGATCCGCGGCTTCCGCATCGAACTCAAGGAGGTAGAGGCGGTGATTCGTGAATTCGAGGGCATACGTGATGCTACTGTGCAGGCCTTTGATTATCCCAATGGCGGCAAGTATATTGCTGCATACGTGGTGAGTGACCAGCCCGTTGATGTGCAGGCAATGAATGCATTTATCCGCGAGCGCAAACCGCCGTACATGGTTCCGGCGGCTACGATGCAGATTGATGTTATTCCGCTCAACCAGAACCAGAAGGTCAACAAGCGTGCCCTGCCTGCACCGAAGATTCAGGCGGGATCACAACTATGTCAAGCCGGCCAACGATACCGAGCAACTGTTTGCAGATATCTTTGCCTCCGTACTTTCGCTCGACAAGGTGGGTGCTACCGATAACTTCTTCGAACTCGGAGGTACCTCGCTGATGGTTACCCGTGTGATCATCGAGGCGGAGAAAGCCGGGCAGCATATAGCCTATGCCGACCTGTTCAATCATCCTACGCCCCGCTTGCTTACTGAACTGGTCAGCGGGCGCAGTTCCGATGCGCAGAGTGAGGCTGTGGATACGGCGATCACGGATTTTGATTACGAGCCGCTGAACAACTTGCTGCAGAAGAATACGCTGGATACCTTCATTCAGGGCGAACGCCGGAGTCTGGGCAACGTGCTGCTGACCGGTGCTACGGGGTACTTGGGCATACATGTGCTGCGCGAACTGATTGACTCCGATGCCGAGACGATCACCTGTCTTGTGCGCGGCAAGGATCAGCATGACGCCGAACGGCGCGTGCGTAACCTGCTGTTCTACTATTTCAGCCGCCGCTTCGACGACCTGTTCGGCAAACGTCTGTTCGTGGTCAACGGCGATGTAACCTCCACTGCGTGGCCTGCTTCTCGCCGTAATAGTCGTCGTAGTAGAAGGTGAGGGCGTTGCCGTCTATCTGGGCGTAGGGCTTTATGTTCTCGCTGACGAAACAGCCGTTATTCCACCAC
>JAFXSS010000084.1 GCA_017525455.1 Paludibacteraceae bacterium | reverse complement strand
AGGTGTCCCTGTGCGGTGTATGACTCGATCAGTTTGCCCAGTTCACTGCCTGAGGCGGCTTCGCTACGCATCATTTGGCCGGTGCTGAGGTGTGTCAGTCCGTAGTGTGCTACTATAAACTCGGCTTGTGTGCCCTTGCCGCAACCTGGTGCGCCGCATAAGATAATATTCTTCATTATTACCGTTGTTTAGGAATTATAGGGCAAAGTTACAAATTTTTTTTGAATTATGCAAATAATTCGCAAAAAAATTGTCCTAACCTGTTTTTCTCCGGTCTCTTTGTCATGTGTGCTCCGCGTCATAGGAAAAGACAATGTAAAAAAATATCATGAGACAGTTGGGGTAGTTGATACAGTTGTTGCCCATCCTTGATTTTGCACCGCGGTCGCCTCGCGCGGATGTGAGGAGCGCTACCGACGGTATTCGGTAGGCGGGATATCAGGCTTGCCGCAGTTGATATACAAGGTGTCGTAGATATACACGGTGTCGCGTATTTGTACGGTAGGAAGCATATCGGGAAACTCCTCGGCAAGGCGGCGAAGTTCGCGGCGTTTCTGCTCATCGGTCTTTCCTGTCCAGACAGACAGCCCGAGTTTGATGCCTGCCGCCCACGGATGCAGAGCGGTGATAGCCTTCGTGCCGATCAGTCCGTGGTACTCGGGCATGAACGTATAACCGTTACGGCTGTTGGCAAAGCCCATAGGCGTCAGCCGGCTCAGGGGTGTGGCTAATAGATTGGTGACCGTATATTGCCCGTAGGCGGTGATGATCAGTTCGGTGTGGGCACCGCAACGGATCGTGGTGCCCAACTCCATATACACGGCAGCGTTCCAGCGGTTGAGATGCTGCAAATACGATCCTTGCTGCGGCACATCCGTCTGCTCTGTGACAAATCTGCCGGGCAGGTCTTGTAATGTAAGATCCCAATACGGATAATAGCCCGAGTGGGTAACAGAGCCTGAGTTGTGCCGGTAGTCGGCAAACAGCGGGATCTGCAGTTTGGCTCCGAGTGCGGCATACGCGCCGATGTGAGGGTTGTTGCGTCCGTAGTGGTGCAGCGTGAAACCCAAGGGAATTTCAAGCAGGTACGTCTCCTGTTGTTCGTACCAGTCGGTAAAGGCCATGCGGTGTTCGTATTGGTCACCCGAAGCATCGGTAAGCATCTCCGGCCAGGCGTAACTGCCCGTAAGCGATGCAACAGATCCCATGCGCGTGAGTTGAACACCCGTCTGCAGACCCGTCTCTGGAACGAAGAACCAGGTGTAGCCTAATCCTGCAGACCACGTATAGGCAGGATACTGCTTGCCGGCCTGCAACTCGTAGCCGAGACTGCCTATACCTCCACCGGCGGTGATATCGATGTTGTGTGACATCTTTGCCCTGTCTGATGTAACCTTAGGGATGTCCGATGCCTGTGCGGCAAGCGTGCAGCACAGGGCTATGGATAGCAAGAACTTTTTCATTGTACAATCAGTTTATGGTTAGCGGAAATATATATACCCGGTGCAGTGGGTTTGCCGCACGGTCGTCCGTCGATGGTGTAGTAGCCCTCCGCTTGTAAGGTGCTGTGTAGTTCGTCCAGCGCGTCAGGTGTATAGTCATAGACGCACGAGCGGTACAGCAGACCGTCGGAACCGGTCATATAAACCTGATACGCGCCGTTCAGTCCTTCGGGTTCGCAGTAGTATTGCCCGGTGGCGTCTGGGATGAGAATGCCGTTCTTGTACCACTGGTACGCCACGAAGTGCAGGTCGTTCGCATTAGCCGGTTCGCCGTTGCCGGGGTTGTTGTCCACAAACAGCACATCATCCCACTTCTGATGCACAAAGCCGTCGGTGAGCAGGGTAAAGGGGAAGAAGTGCGTCGAGCCTTTGCATGCCGTTCCGCCGGTATAGAACGTGAGCGAGATATAGAACGTACCAATCGGCGCGTTGGCGGGCAGAGGGATGATGATGGTGCTGTCCTCCGGCAGTTCGGCAGCAAGCACGCTTACGAATCCAGCCTGCAGTGCATCAAAGGGGAAAACCAGGTCATAGAGGTCGGGTTCGCCTTCGGTCACGGTGAAGCGGATGGCAAGGGCGGTATCGCTCCGGCACAGGTCAACTAACGGCTCAATCTCCACCACGGGGCATATAACCTGACAATCCTCACTCGTGCCGTCGATAATGATGGTTACGAGACCTGCACTGGTTGTCCAGTCAGAGAAACCGCTGTTATCCTTCACTTGCCGGCGGAAGATATATGTGCCACCTTCCGCCATTGGAAAGGATTGTATAGGCAGCGAGGCTGTGTCGCTATGGAAGATCGGCTCGCCGTTGCACAGCCAACGGTAGGTGTACTGCCCGTTGCCGCCGGAAGCGGTGTCTGCCTCAGCAAGTGTGCCGGAGTAGCGGGGATGGCAGAGTGTGACGGAGAACGAGTCGATGGCTCCCGGCTCAACGGCAGCCAGCACACAGACACGGTGCTCCGACTGTGACTCTATAGGCGCGGTGTTGCACGACTCGTCGCTTGCCCTGCGTGTGAAAGTGTATTCGCCCGGTTCGGTGAAGGTGAAGTTGAGTGTGTCGGCTGCGGCTAGAGAGCCATCGATATATACGGGATTCTTCGTGCCGGACGGTGTGACGGCTTTCCACAGGTAACTGAACACGCCGGCACCGCCCGTGGCAGATTGCTCGCTGCGGATAGTGAATGTTTGCGGCACACCGTAGATGGTGTCGGGTTCGTCGAACAGTTTGCCTGCATCGAACGGGTTGAGAACGGTCAGATACAATCGTCCGGGCGACTCGGTCCAGTCGGTGGTACACTGGTAGTCGTGTGCATAACGGCGGAAGGCATAGGTGCCGGATACCATGGTAGGCAAATCCCGGTTGCGGTACTCGTTATGACTGAGGTAAACAGTATCCATAGGAATGTATGCGAGTGGATTATGCTCCTCGTCGCACACCACGGTATCGCGAATAACCATATAGCGGTAACACATGTTCCCGTCCTGCTCATCGTCCTTGCCGCCAAGGGGGTCTTTGCCGCCGTTAGCTTTCAGAATCTTGACGTTCTCCTCGCGCCAGCAGGCGGTAATTGTGCCTTCCATCTTGCCAGCGTCAAACTTCTCGTAGCCCTTGACAATGGCATAAATCTGCTTGCTCGTACTGCCTTCGGTCACGGTGAGAATAACCTCCTGATTGCCGCATGGACGAACGACTTGTGCATTGTTGGCATTTTGGATGTGAATAACATCCTCGCCAGAAGAAGTCCATACGGAACTGCTGCCGCCCAACAGTCGGAATGACTTACGCGGCAGGTTGCCCTGCATGGGTGCGCCTACGCCCTCTGCGCGCTCGACAGGCAGATTGTCGGCGTCAAGTAGGATAGCGTTGGTGGAGACGCGTGCTGCCTCGTGATTGCCGAAGCACTTCAGGCGCGGGTAACGGTAGAAGCCGTTGGTAACGCACTCCCACTCGCTGCGGTTAGTGTATGGATTGGCGGCGGAGAAGAACGTGGCGGACTTCTCGATGGCGTACTGCGTGTTGTCGAGCACATCGGCTGTGCCATAGCCGGTGGCGTAGGTGCGCGTCACTTGCTGGTCGAAGCAGATACGTGTAAGGTTGGCAGCAGCTGCCTCGTTCAGTCCGAACAATGCGCCGGCATGCTCGGCACCCTTGCAGTAACCGGCGTTGTAACACTCGTTGAGGGTAGCCGTGCTTTTGTTCACACCAATCAATCCACCCACGTGGCTGTTGGCGTCGGTGATAATGCCGCAGTTGTAGGCATACTCCAGTTTGCCGTAGTTCGTGCCGATCAGTCCGCCGATGTTATCGCCGTTGTGAGCGATGATCTGCGCCATATTGAAGCAGTGGTGCAGTCGTCCGCGGTTGGTACCGATGAAAGCGCCTACGTTGCTCGTGGCATCGGTCATGATCTGCCCTTGCGCGATACCGAGGTTATGAACGACCGCTTCCGCACCTGTTTCGGCTATCAGTCCTGCGCCGGTAGGGAAGGAGTTGAGGATATACAGGTTGTAGATAACATGGTTGTTACCGTCCAGTTCGCCGCGGAAAGGCGTAGCGGCTGAGCCGATAGGTTCCCAACTCGGCGGTAACTCCTGCGTTCCGCCAAGATCAAGATCGGCGTCCAAGCGGATAAGTTTGCCGGCAAAGTCGTCGGTTTGACTTTGTTGTGCCACCCAGGCGAGGTGCTCGGGCGCGGTAATGACATAGGTAGTGCCGCTGATGGCAGGGGCTTGCGCTGTGCCGTTCCACGGCGTGGAAGCGGCTGCAAAGGAATAGGTGCCCCCTAATGCCATGCTTATCAGCACAGCATTTACAAGTGCAAAGGTATGTTTCATAGGAGTATGTTTACTCGATACGCTGACCGGATACGGTGAATGTACCTGTTGGCGTGATTAGTAGCAATTTGCCATTACGGATTGACAATTGGTAGTTGGCAACGGGCTTGTTGCCGTCGGGTAGTGAGAGCCTTGTAAAGACAGAGGTATCCGGATCGCCGGGTATGATAGGCGGTGTGGGCAGAACCTCGTTGCCGTCTGGTTGCTTCAGGTCTCCTTCGAAACCTGTAGTTGCAAAGTCACCGGCATAGACGTGAATAGGTGTTCCCTGTTCATCGAGTACGGAGAGAATGTACGTGTATCGCGACGCTTCGTCCAGCCCCGTTACCTTGAACGATAATGTGTAGGGCAACTCACCTGCTTCCTGCCTGTTGCGCTTGGGAGCGAAGGATATGCCGAGTAGTTGTCCGCGGTTGCCGAGCGTAAGGTGGCAGAAAACGTTTCCGTCCTTGTAGATGTCTATCTGGTACGTGTTTGCCAGTGAGTCGGTCGGCCACGTAAAGTCAGCTGTCGTCTCGGCGGCATCCACAATCACCGTGCGCTGAACCATTGCGGAGTCGGGCGTGTCGTTCATGCGGAAACGTCCCCAATACGGATGCTCGCGGTAGAGTTTACGGCTGTCGGGCAGCACAGAGAGCCAGGCACTGTCGGGTATATCTGCCAATGTTCCCTCGCTGACCATAGGCGGTGTGGCTGCCCAGACGGAAATATGTGTTATCGCGCTGTCGCCCCTGAAAGCATCATCACCGATTAGTACTACGTTTTTCCCGATAGACAACTCCTTGAGCGACAACCAGCCCGCAAACGCGTTCGTGCCGATGGAGATCACTTTGTCGGGAATGACAAGCGAGTCTTGCAGTTTGATGCCTGTGAAGGCACTGCCGCCAATCATCGTCAGTTCTTTCGGCAGTACGATGGAATCCAAGTTAGGACATCCCGAGAAGGCATTATCCCCGATCGTGCTGATACCATCGGGCATCTCCACCCGTTGCAGGGCACTACAATTCAAAAAACAAGACGAGTTGATAGCGGTTACATGTTCCGGTATGACGATGTGCTTGATTTTCGAGCAACCCTTGAACGCCTCCATATGAATAGCCGTCAGCGTGGAAGGAAGAAGAACCGTATCCAATTGGTTGTTCGAAGCAAACGCACCGGCGCCGATATATTTGCAACCTTCGGGCAGCACGATTTTCTTCATGCGTACCTGCTGGCACAACTTGGCGGGCACAAACTCTACATCCGGACCGAAGATAAAATCCCCGTTCCAATAATCATACAGATTGTAGAATACCGACGATGAAGCCGGCGGATTCTTGGCATTCCAGACAATCACAGGATTAGAGTGGAGACACCATGAGATCTGTTTGTTTGAACGGAACGTAGCCGGGAAGAACAACGTATCCCGAAGCGGAATAGTGGCTACATCGTTTTCGTCATATATCGCCCGATTCGGTTCTCCGTCAAAGATACTGCCATCAATCTCCTCCAGACAATCCGACCAGCGGACAGAGTTCAAGGCATAACAGTTCATGAACGTCATCTGACCGATATACTTGACGCCTTTTCCAAGATCGCATTTCACCATCGTCGTGCAGTTGGCGAAGGCGCATTGTCCCACCGTGTCCACCGAGTTAGGCAGTTTGATCTCTTTCAGCTTATAGCATTTCTCAAACAGATTCGCAGGAATCTTCGTCACGCCTTCGGGTATGTCGCACGCTGTCAGGTTCCACCAGTCGCGGAAAATAGCGCCGCTGAATCCTGTCAACCCTTCCGGCAACGAAATCGTCTTGCAGGAGTTGTACGGATAATAGGTCTCATAATTCGTCGCCCACGACGAAGCCTGTAGCACCTGTTTATTCCACCAGAGACTATCGACTACGTCCTTCAGTTCACCATACCCCTCAATGGTCATGTGCGCTGTCTCGGTGTCGTAGGACCAGGTCAGGTGCTCGCCACACACGCCGTTGTACACAGTTGCGCACATGCTTAGTGGAACTAAAACAGTCAAAATGACCAGGAGCGATTTGAGAATGTGATTTTTCATATTCAAGGGCTTTTAGTATATATACTACGTATATATAGTATTTGAATGCATTATCTTTTTTGTTGTTTTATCCTACGGTTATCATACGGATATGTTCCGTTTGTTCTATGATTTGGGTACGATGCGCCCTGCGGTGCGGTAGGCTTCAGCAAGGGTATATAACAGGCCGTCAATCCGAACGGCTTGCGCATATATGTGCGTACCGTTTAATAACCAGAGTGCTACAATGAGCAGAAAAAACAGATTTTTATTGTTCATAATTGTGATATTTGTCGGATGAATTTGCATTTGCCAAAAATTTTTGTTATCTTTGTATCCGAATTGCAAAATTTGGTATGTTTGGGCACTTTCGAAAAACAATGCAAAGGTACAGCTTTTTTTTGAAAAATGCAAATTTTGCAGTTGTACGAGGTGCGTTTTTGTAGAAATAAATGATACTGAAAATCAACATATTACAAAAAGTCTTGCAAAAAACAGTTGTACGCGCTGTTTTGTGTGCCTTTTTATGTGTGCCTTTTTTTGTCACTTCGTGTCATTTGGACAGTTTTGATGCCCAAAAGCGCCTTTCCGAGGGTGAGGAATACTACCGGCTGGGTACGAGTTCGAACCAGAGCAGCCGCTATGAGGAATCGACCACTTACCTGAAGCATGCGGAGGAAGTTTTGCTGAGTATTCAATCCTCCGAACTCGGCATAGAAGATTGGCAGCGTCGGAATCAACTGCTCGGATACACGTGGTTCTATATGGGTAACTCCTGCGAGAGCGATCAGCTATACAACGTAGCGCAGGGTTACTACCGCAAGGCGATTCCATTGCTGGAGCAAGGTTCACATACGATGTATCTGGCTTGTGCGTATCGCGATCTGGCTCGCACCATAGCTATCTCGCAAGGCGAGCGTGACAGTGTGCTCCTGAACTTTCGCCTTGCCGAGCATTACGCTCATGCGGCGCAAAGCGAGTTGCTTGTGCTGGATATACAAGCCTACCGCTATCAGTTGTGCTATCCGGACAGTGTAGAGCAGCGTCTGGCTGTATGCCGCAGGCTGGCGGAGGAGTATGGCGCACATGCTCGTTACTCGGAGATGGTGGAGATCCTACTTGCCGAGCACGCCACCGACTCTGCGGCGTACTATCTGCAGCGGTTGCAACCGAAAGACTCGGCGTATGCCTACTGGTTTGAGCAGAGTTACACCTACCTGAAGAGTAAAGTGCTTCGTCAGCGCGGGCAATCGGATACCGCATACGCATTGCTTCTGGAGCTGTATGACCGCAAGATAGATGAACTGCAACGAGACGCAGGCGCGCGCACGTACGCGCTAGCGCTTCAATATGATGTAGAGCGCGAGAAACAACTGGCCGCTGAGGCACAACGCGAACGAAGATGGCAACAGACGGTGTCGGTGATACTGGTGCTGCTGCTCGTGCTGTCCGTAGTGCTGACGGTAGTGCTGTGGCGCTACTGGCATCAGCGCCGTCGCGAACAGACCGCCGCTATGCAGGCGCTGCGAGAGAAGTATGTGCAGCAACTGCAACTGGCACTCGAGCGGCTGCAACAGAAAGTCAGCCTTACGCGCGAGATAGAGGTGCAGCGCATGCGCGGCAAAGAGGTGGAGTTTCCTAAGTGGCTGCAGACCTATCGCGACGAGCAACTCACGATGAGCAAAGAGAGCCTGAATGAACTGGTTGAGTCCGTCGATAAAGCCTTGGACGGAGCAATCAGCCGTTTGCGCGCCGATTATCCGCAACTGACGGAGAGTGATATGCAGTTTGCCATACTCTCAATTATCGGTGCTTCGGACAACGACATGAGTATCTTGCTGAACGTGCAGAAGCAGACTATCTATCACCGCCGGCAGATCGTACGCAAGCATGTCAATCCGGAGATTGAAGATATAGACCTATGGCTACGCAACTATGTACTGCAGTAGGTAGCAACAAAAAAAGAGTTATCATTGCTGATAACTCTCTTTTGCTTGAACAATCAAGATTAGAAAGCAAGCTTAGCGCCGGCTTTGAACTTAACTGATTTCTTTGCGGGGATGTTAATGATTTGCTTGGTTGCGGGGTTGATACCCTTGCGAGCAGCTTTCTCAGCTACCTTCAAAGTACCGAAACCGATAACTTGTACAGCCTCACCCTTCTTCAGAGCTTCAACAGTTGCGTCCAGAGCAGCCTCGAGAGCCTTAGCGGCAGCTGCCTTCGAAATCTCAGCTTTTGCTGCGATGGCAGCAATGAGTTCACCTTTGTTCATAATTGTAGTTAGATTAATTAAACGTTTAATAAATTCGGAGCATTTCTCCGTACTAACGGTGCAAAGATACTACTTTTTTTTGAAATTGACAAATATTTTTGCAAAAAAATGCGCCAAAATGACAGAAAAGTGCGTTTTTTTGCGATGTAGCACGATAATTGTTGCTTTTTTTGTAGAATTTTTAGCATTTTAGCATGAGAAATTTGCCTGTTGTAACCAAGAATCTTCTTCTCGCCAACCTGATTGTTTGGCTGCTTGACTCGCTTTTGAAGCGTTACGGAGTGAGTATAGTTGAGTTGTTCGGCCTGATGAACTGGTCGTTTGCATCGTTCGAATTTACCCCCCGCGCGTTCCACCTGTGGCAACCGATTACGTATATGTTTCTCCACCACGACTTCGGACATTTGTTCTGCAACATGTTTGCCGTGCTGATGTTCGGTCCGTTGCTTGAGCGCGAGTGGGGCGAGCGCAAGTTCCTGTTGTATTACATAGTTTGCGGTCTGGGTGCTGGGCTGATTCAGGAGTTGGTATGGATGGCGTTTATGCCCGGTGTACCTACCGCGACGATTGGCGCCAGCGGTGCCGTGTTCGGCATACTGTTTGCCTTCGCCTGGCTGTTCCCCGATGTGCCGCTGTTCCTGCTGTTCATACCTATACCTATTCGTGCACGCGTGTTTGTGATAGCCTATGCGGTGATTGAACTGTTTGCGGGCATGGGTACCTTAGCCGGCCTAACCGGTGACAACGTAGCGCACTTTGCCCACCTGGGCGGTATGTTATTCGGATGGCTGCTCATACTTTGCTGGCAGCGCGGATGGCTCGACGGCTCATGGCGTAACAGCATACATAGGGCTACCGACGAACGTGAAAAGGGTGAACGGGACTTTTCTGGATATCATTATCATAAGGGTGAATAACTATGCAAAGCACGATTACTGTTATTGGAGGCGCTAACGTCGATCTGTCTGCCACGTTGTTCGACAGTTTCATTGCCTCTGACTCCAACCCCGGTAAGGTGGACATAGGCTACGGCGGCGTAGCACGCAACATTGCCCACAACCTGGCGTTGTTAGGCCACCGTGTGCAACTGCTGACAGCCTTTGGTGGAGACCTGTTCGGCAAACTGCTGGAAGATCACTGCAAGCAGCAGGGTATAGACGTACGGCTCTCTGCCGGTGTTGACAATGCCCGTAGCGGTACTTACCTGTGCATCAATAACCATGGCGGCGAGATGATAGCTGCCGTGGCGGATACTGAGGTCGTAGGCGTGATTACTCCCGACTGGCTCGAGCGCCGACTGGGAGAGATCAACCAATCGGACTATGTAGTGGCTGACACGAACATTAGCGAGCCGGCTATCCGTTATCTCATGGAGAGCGTGACAGTGCCTCTGCTTATCGACGGCGTAAGTTCCACCAAAGCCCATCGCGTCGTCAACGCCCTGAGCAAAGCCAAACTGCCATACCTGCACTCGCTCAAACTTAACCTGAAGGAAGCCACGGCGGTCACCAACGAAGCTACATACGCATTGGCGGCACAAAAGCTGATTGACCTCGGCGTGGCGCATGTATATATTACCCTGGGCAGCGAGGGCGTGTACTGCCGTAGTGCAGCCGAGGAATGGTTGTACCCCGCACTGCCCATTACCGACGTGGCAAACACCACAGGTGCAGGCGATGCGTTTGTGGCAGGAGTGGTGTATGCACTCACCAAAGGACTGACATTCCCGCAAACTGCACAATACGGACTGATGGCTGCACGAGCCACACTGATGAGCCCGAAAGCAGTCAATCCGGATATAGCCAATATATTATTATGAATAAATACCTATCTATATCGCCCGAAGTGGCGCAAGCATTAAGCGAGGGCAAACCTGTCGTTGCCCTGGAGTCAACCATCATCAGTCACGGCATGCCGTATCCGCAGAACGTTGAGACAGCGCTGCGCGTCGAGCAGACTATACGCGACAACGGTGCGGTACCCGCCACAATAGCTATCATCGGCGGCAAACTCAAAGCCGGCTGTACTCCCGAGGAGATTGAGTACCTTGGCAAGAAAGGTCAGCAGGTTACCAAAGCCTCACGACGCGATCTGCCCGTGCTGATTGCACGCGGTGAGGATGGCGCAACCACCGTTACTACCACTATGATCATTGCCGCCATGGCAGGCATACGCGTGTTTGCCACAGGAGGTATAGGAGGCGTGCATCGAGGAGCGCAGCAGACCTTTGACATATCTGCTGACCTGGAGGAACTGGCACAGACACCGGTGATGGTGATCTGTGCGGGCGCCAAGTCGATTCTTGATCTGGGACTGACACTCGAGTATCTCGAGACCAAAGGTGTGCCGGTTATCGGTTACGGTACCGATGAGTTGCCGGCGTTCTATACGCGCCACAGCGGGTTCGGTGTCGATTATCGCATCGATACACCTGAGGAACTGGCAGCAGCTTTCCGCGCCAAACTTGACTGTGGTCTGCGTGGAGGCATGCTCGTTACAAACCCCATACCCGAAGAGTACTCGATGCCCAAGCAAGTGATCGACGCTGCCATCGCGCAGGCGTTACAGGAGATGGATGCTCAGGGCATACACGGCAAGCAGTGCACACCATTCCTGCTCGCCAAGGTCAAGGATCTGACGGGTGGTGAGAGCCTGGCATCGAACATCCAGTTAGTGCTCAACAATGCCCGTCTAGCAGCACGTACAGCAGCTGCGCTCGTGTGATAACGAGAAAATGAATGTGGAATACTGCATGAACGACCAATTATAGAGCAGGGATGCCACAGTGATTATACAACAAGGCGGCTATTATAGCCGCCTTGCTAAGAAGTTAGATGTAAATTACAAATTGATACTGGTTCCGGTGCAATCAGATTCGCTCTTCATGTTTGAGAGTTTCGAACGAGTAACCTTAATTCCTTCACCATCACCAAAGATGAGAGCGTTAGCTTTTTTCCATTGCTCAATACTTGCGTCGATGTCTTTGCTAGTACCATACATGTAGGTGGTAAGGATTTCCTGTCCCTCAGCGTTTATTGCTGATACTTTGTAGCACATTTTCGTGTCGCCGCACGACATCATTCCCAGTGCCAATACTGCGGCACATGCGATAATAACTTTTTTCATTGTTTTTTGTTTTATTTGGTTAATATTAAAAGATCGTGCTTCCGCACCCAAGCGGGTACATTGCAGTCTTTTTTGCTATTTATTGCCCACAAGCTGGCTGATTTCGCTGAGTTTGTTCAGCGCCTCCAGCGGTGTGAGTGAGTTGATATCCAGGCTTCGGAGTTCGTCGCGTATCTGCTCGAGCACAGGGTCGTCAAGTTGGAAGAACGACAGTTGCACGCCCTGTCGCGTCTGCCCTATACCGGTAACCGGTTTGGATACCGGTCCGCTGCCTGCCGATGGCTGATTGCCTGCCACGCCCACGGCATCGCTCTCCAACTGCTTGAGGATAGTATTGGCGCGCTGCACGATACTCTCGGGCATACCGGCAATCTTTGCCACATGAATACCGAAACTGTGCTCACTGCCACCGCGAACGAGTTTGCGCAGGAAGATAACCTTGTTGTTCACCTCGCGTACGGATACATTATAGTTGCGTATGCGCGCGAAGGAAGCCTCCATCTCGTTAAGTTCGTGATAGTGTGTGGCGAACAGAGTCTTGGCGTGGCACTTGTTCTCGTGAATATACTCCACGATAGCCCAGGCGATGCTTATACCGTCGTAGGTCGATGTGCCGCGACCCAGTTCGTCGAACAGCACCAGACTGCGCTCGCTCAGGTTGTTGAGGATGCTGGCAGCCTCGTTCATCTCCACCATAAATGTCGATTCGCCCTGCGAGATATTGTCGCTGGCACCCACGCGTGTGAATATTTTGTCCACTATACCTATCGATGCGCTCTCTGCCGGCACGAACGAGCCCATCTGTGCCATGAGCACGATGAGCGCCGTCTGCCGAAGCAAGGCGGACTTACCTGCCATGTTTGGTCCGGTTAGGATGATGATCTGCTGCCCGGCATTGTCTAGCAGTACATCGTTGGCTATATACTCCTCGCCCAGCGGCATCTGTTTCTCAATCACCGGGTGGCGACCTTGACGAATATCAATCACCAGACTGTCGTTCACATCCGGGCATATATATTTGTTCTCCGCCGCCGTGGCTGCAAAACTGAGCAGGCAGTCGAGTTGAGCCGCTACGTGAGCGTCGGTCTGCATGGCAGGCACGTACTCGATCAGGGCAAGCATCAGTTCGTTGTATATGCGCGACTCGATGACGGCTATGCGGTCATCCGCTGCGATGATCTTATCCTCCAGATCTTTGAGTTCGGGGGTGATATACCGCTCGGCACTGACTAGTGTTTGCTTGCGTATCCACTCCTCGGGTACGCTGTCCTTGAAGGTGTTACGTACTTCCAGGTAGTAGCCGAACACGTTGTTGAAACCTACCTTCAGGCTGCTGATGCCCGTGCGTTCCACCTCGCGTTCGCGGATACGTTCGATAGCCTCGCGGCTGTTATCGCGCAAGTCTCGCAGTTCGTCGAGCTCATCGTCCACACCCTGAGCGATTGTGTTCGGTCGCCCCTGTGCCAACGGCGGGGCGGGTACGATCTGCCGGAGTATACGTTCGCGCATTTCGGTGCACAGGCTGATGTTCTCGCCCAGACTGTTCAGATAACTGTTGTCCTCCGCTTGCTCACAGATTTGCTTGACGGTCTGCAGTGCACCTAAGGCACCTGCGAGTTGCACCATCTCACGCGGACCGATACGTCCGGTGCTGATCTTGCTGACCGTGCGCTCCATGTCTTGCAGTTGCGACAGGCTGTCGCGTATCTGTTCGCGCCGATCGGGATAGCGGAAGAAGTATTCAACCACCGATTGCCGGTTGCGTATCGGGCGTACCTCTTTCAGCGGGAATGTCATCCAGCGGTAGAGCATACGTCCGCCCATGGGAGTGACGGTTTTGTCAAGAATATCGTACAGCGTACGGCTGTCATCGCTCTGGCGGTGAAGCAGTTCGAGGTTACGTATGGTAAACTGATCGAGCCATACATATCGGTCGGTCTCCAACCGGCTGAGCGGGTGGATATGTTTGGTTTGCAGATGCTGGGTTATATCCAGGTAGTGCAATATGCCTGCTGCGGCTACCACACCGTCCGGCACGCCCGTGACACCGAAACCCTTGAGATTGGTGGTATCAAACTGCTTACGCAACCGCTCCTCGGCTGTGGTGGGGTTGAGCATCCAGTCCTCAAGTTCGAAGGTAAAATATTTCGTACCGAACAGTCGCTCAAACTCCTGTCGTTTGCCGCGCATGAACAGCACCTCTTTCGGTGCGAACTTGGTGAGCAGTGTGGCTATATAATCCGATGTACCTTGCGCTACCAGATATTCACCGGTGGACAGATCGAGCAGCGATATGCCTATGGCTGTTTTGGCGAAATGCAGGCAGCAGAGCCAGTTGTTCTCTTTTTGTCCGAAGCTGGCATCGTTGTAACTGGCACCCGGTGTCACCAGTTCCGTCACGCCGCGTTGTACCAATCCTTTGGCCAGTTTGGGATCCTCGAGTTGGTCGCATATTGCTACGCGCATGCCGGCGCGAACGAGCTTGGGCAGATAGGTATCCAATGCATGAAACGGGAAACCCGCCATGGCCGTGCTGTCCACCGCTCCGCCACCGTTGTTGCGCTTGGTGAGGGTGATATTCAATATCTTGGCTGCGCGGGTGGCATCCTCGGCGTACGTCTCGTAGAAGTCACCGCAACGAAACAGTAGCAGTGCGTCGGGGTACTGCTCCTTGATACTGCGGAACTGCTTCATCATTGGCGTTAATTGCTCGCTTGCCATACTATCTTTACTTTTCATTTTTCTATTTCTTCCTCCCGTTCAGGGGAGGGCTGGAGTGGGGCTTTACTGGAAGTCAAATGCCAGTCTGATGTTATATCTTCTGCCGGTGAGGTAGTTAGGGCTCGCCCACTGGTTGCCGTCCACATCGCTCACCCAGAAGTACGAATTGACATTTCGCCAGTCAACCAGGTTAAATATCTCAAATCCTACCGTCCACTGCTTGAGATGCTTGGCTTTTTTCATATACGCATAGTTGTGTGCGTTGCTCACATGCGTCAGTCCGAGATCTATACGCCGGTAGTCAGGCATGCGTCCCTGACCGCGCAGAGTGATGCTTCGGGGTGCACCGTAGGGCAAACCTTCCGCCCATACGAACTTCAGGTGAGCATGCAGTTGCGGCAGTTGCGGCAGGTAGTCCTGAAAGAACATGGCAAACTGATAGCGTTGCTCCTGCGGTGCGTGCAGCCAGCCGAGTTCGGGATGGGTGAGCAGTTGCTCGCGCGAACGCATGGTACTGAAGCTGATCCAACTGTCCGCACCCGGCACCAGTTCGCCGTATAGCTTCAGATCCAGACCTATGGTGTAGCCGCGCACATCGTTCGTGCCCGAGTAGCGCACCCGTACGTTGTCCACGGTGTAACTCGTTCCGCGATCCATGTATTTGGCGTAAGCCTCGGCGGTGAGTTTGAAGGGGCGTCCCATGGCACGGAAGTAATAATCCGTACCGAACACCAGTTGCGTAGTGCGTGCAGCCTTGAGTTTGTCGTTCAGGTGAATACGCGTGATGCCGAAGTTGTCGGTCAGCGTGTCGCGCATCTCCTTGTAGAACGGTGCCTGGTAGTACAAACCTGTAGCGATGCGGAAACTGATGTCACGTTTCCAGCCGGGTATGATCACTACCGATGCACGCGGCGAGACGAGCACCTCGTTGTTGAAACTCCACCAGTGCAGTCGTGCGCCGCCGGTCAGTATGACTTTGGCATGATCCGTATGCCAGGTGTAGGAGTCCTGCAGGTACGCTTGCACGCGTCCGCTGAGCATAGCGGTATCGGAGCGCATGGCGTAGTATAGTTCCATTCCTTGTTCTGTGTGCGGCATGGAGTACCCTGCCGAGTCGCGCCATTCCCATTCGCTGATGCGGTCGGTGATTTTCTCTATCTGTCCGCTCACACCCCAGCGCATGTTGTTGGCGTTGTGCTTCCATTCGCCGGTATGCTGCAGGGTGGCTACACCGGCAGTCAGCGTGTTGCGCGCATGCTCCTGATATGTGCCTTTGCCCAGCACGGTGGCGGTCTCTGTCGTTTCGGAGGATATGACTTGCCCGTCGTAGCTGTGGCTGCTCTCAGAACCGTCCATCGGATGGTCGCTCAGGATATATTCGCCCTGTATGTCATAGGTCTCCCGTTCGTTGGTGTAGAACCCGCTCAAGTCGAAGCCTATCTTTACCTCCGGCGACACATGCCCGCCCACGCTCAGCGCTGCAAACGCGGTCTGGAACAGGTCTTGCTCTTGTCCGTCGTAATAGATCGTCAGGTTCCGCGCTGTCTGCATCGTGCCGAACGACGAACTCATGCTGTCCGGTGTGAATCCGTAGGAGTTCATACTGTAGTTCGCCAGGAAGGCAATCGTCCAGTCTCCTGCCCCTTTAGGGGAAGGTCGTGAAGGGGCTAAGCGCCAAGTCATGTGCGTCTGGTAGTCGAGGAAGTGTGGTCGGTAGTTGCCCTTCGTTTGCAGCGAGCCGAGCATGTATTGCGAACTCTTGTATCGTATACCGTGCATCTGGCTGTAAGTGCTGTCGCCTACGCCTACATAGATGCTTCCGCCCTGAAATCCTGCTGTCAGTGCCGCCTCGAAGGCGGTAGGCTGCTTGTAACGTATATCCAGTACGGAGGATGACTTGTCGCCGAAGCGTGCATCGAACCCGCCGGCCGAGAACTGCACGTTCTGAACCATCTCGGGGTTGACGAAACTCAGTCCCTCCTGTTGCCCGGCGCGTACGAGCAGCGGACGGTGAATCTCGATGCCGTTGACGTACACGGCGTTCTCGTCAAAACTGCCACCGCGCACATTGTACTGGCTGCTCATCTCGTTAGTCTGACTCACGCCGGCAAAGGTGATCAGCAGGCTCTCGATGCCTCCGCCGCTGATGTCGGGTATGACGCGCCGCGTGGTGGCATCCACACGCTCCATCATATCCTGCTGGCGTTGGATACCTTTCACCTCCACCTCTGTCAGTTGCTCGCCTAACTCACGCAGTATGATGTTGATATTCAGCACCTGTATATTATCCCCGCCCCTTTTTGGGGGGAACTGGAGGGGTGTCTCTACTGTCTCGTAGCCGAGCATCGAATAGACGATAGTCAGCGAGTCCGGTTGACCGCTTTCGACTTTCGACTTTTGACTTTCGACGATTAACTCGTAGTAGCCGTTCTTGTTCGTCGAGGTGCCGATGGCAGTGGTGGCTACACTCTCTTTCCAGAACACGTTGCATGCCTCTATACCCCTGTTTTGCTCATCAAGCACATAGCCGTACAGGCGCACTCGCCGGGCTGTGCTTTGCGGGCTTTTGCCCGTGTGAGATGCCTGTTGAGCTGATGCACTACAGATGCAGAGCAGAACAAGCATTAGGGATATAAAACGCTTGTACATTTTCGGTGTTTTGGAGTACTTGTAGCGTATGCTACACATTGCCATGCAAAGGTACAAAAAAAAATGCACTTTTGCAAACAATTCCCTCAGAAAATTGCATGAATTTGCATTTTTTAGTGACAGAATCGCATATGGGCTTGCTTATATTCGCCTTACTTCTGCCATAAATATGAACTTTTACGCAGAGTTGTTCTCACTGCCCGGCGATGCGCAGGGCGGCGTTGATACCGTCCAGGGCGGAGGAGGTAATGCCACCGGCATAGCCGGCACCTTCACCACAGGGGTAGAGATTAGGGTGGGAGAGCGATTGTAAGGTTTCAGGGTCGCGTGGGATACGCACGGCACTGCTCGAGCGGCTCTCGGTAGCGAGAATAACAGCATCGTTGGTCAGGAACCCCGGGTACTTGCGGTCGAAATCGCGAAAGCCCTGCCGCAGACGGTTGGCAATGAACGGCGGCAACCACTCGTGCAAGGCACTGCTGCGTGTGCCCGGCAGGTAACTGCATGCCGGCAGGTCGGCACTACGCTTGCCATGTACAAAGTCTGCAAGCCGCTGCGCGGGAGCTATAGCCGCTGCACCGCCATGTACAAAAGCCAGATGTTCAACCCACTCCTGTGCCTGCAAGCCGGCTGACGGGGCGTCGCCTGCCTCGGCGCAGATGGCAGGTAGGTCTTCAGGATTGATCTGTACGACGATGCCGGAGTTGGCGTAGGGCGAGTTGCGGTGCGAGGCACTCATGCCGTTCACCACGCAGGCATCAGTGCTACTCGTAGCCGGTACCATGTGTCCGCCCGGACACATGCAGAACGAATAGACGCCGCGCCCATCCACCTGCGTGACCAAACTATACGATGCATTACCTACGTAGTGAATCAAATCGGTTGATTGCTGATCACTGATGGCTGATGGCTTAAGATGGTACATCAGGCGGTTGATGAGCGACTGCGGATGTTCGACACGCACACCCATGGCAAAACCTTTGTTTTCCATAGCCACGCCTATATCGTGAAGCATGCGGTAGGTGTCGTGCGCCGAGTGTCCGATAGCCAGGATAACCGGCGATTTAGTGAGCCATTGGCGAAGTTCAGCCTCGCCTACACAATGCTCAAAATGCACCTCGCCGCCATGCTCCAGGATACACTCGCGCATGGCGCGAATGATACCGGGCAGTTTGTCGCTGCCGATGTGGGCGTGCGTCTCGTAGAGAACAGTGTCCGGTGCACCGAAGTAATGGAAGAGTTCCATCACGCGCTGCATGTTACCGCGTTTCTTGGAGCGGGAGAAGAGTTTGCCGTCGCTGAACGTACCGGCACCGCCCTCGCCGAAGCAGTAGTTCGACTCACCGTTCAAACTGACATTGCGGTTGAGTTGCGCTATATCTTTCTTGCGTTCACTTACCTCTTTGCCACGTTCGTACAGGATAGGCTTGATGCCATGCTCAATGAGTGTGAGCGCAGCGAACAGTCCTGCCGGGCCGGCACCGACGATGCGCACGAACCGCTGTGCTGAGTGCACATCCTGAAAAACAGGCGGTGTATATAAAGGAATAGGGGCGTCCTTGGGTACAGGACGCCCGTTCTCATCGGTCAGCAGGGTCAGGTTAACCTTGAGTTGCCGCTGTCGCGCATCAATCGAACGCTTGACTACGCGGTACTGCTCAGCTGCCCGATACGCCTGCTCGGGAGTAAGAGTCAGTATTTGCTGCGACAGTTCGCTCATCGTTTTTCTTGCGCTCGCGCAATCCGTGCGACCGCGTTGCCGAACGCTCATGCCATGATCTTTGCCTCGATCTCGTCAGCCAGATCAGGGTTCTCCTGCAGGAGTTTTTTGACGGCATCGCGACCTTGGGCAAGTTTCTGTCCGTCGTAGCTGAACCATGAACCTGACTTCTGGATGATGCCCTTTGCTACGCCAAGATCTACGATCTCGCCGCTGCGGGATATGCCTTCGTTGAACATCAGGTCGAACTCAGCTTTCTTGAACGGCGGTGCCACTTTGTTCTTCACCACTTTCACGCGCACCTGGCTGCCGATGATCTCGTCACCTTCCTTGATCTGGCTCACGCGACGTATATCCAGACGCACCGAAGCATAGAACTTCAGGGCGTTGCCGCCGGTGGTCGTCTCGGGGCTGCCGAACATCACAACGATCTTCTCACGAAGCTGGTTGATAAAGATGCAGGTGGTTTGTGTCTTGTTGATAGTGGCGGTTAGCTTGCGCAGAGCCTGACTCATGAGTCGTGCCTGCAAGCCGACCTTGTTGTCACCCATATCGCCGTCGATCTCTGCCTTAGGGGTCAGAGCGGCTACCGAGTCCACAACAATCAAGTCCACGGCAGCCGAACTAATCAGTTTGTCGGCAATCTCCAGGGCTTGCTCGCCACTGTCGGGTTGGGCAATGAGCAGATTGTTGGTATCCACACCAAGTTTCTCGGCATAGAAACGGTCGAAAGCATGCTCCGCGTCGATGATAGCGGCTATACCGCCCTGCTTCTGCACCTCTGCCATCGCATGGATAGCCAGGGTGGTTTTACCGGAGGACTCCGGACCGTAAATCTCAATCACGCGTCCGCGCGGATAACCGCCAACACCAAGGGCAAGGTTCAGCGTGACGCTACCGGTAGAGATAACCTGTACATCCTCCACCTTGTCATCACCCAAACGCATAATGGCACCTTTGCCAAAATCTTTGTCGATTTTGTCCATAGCCAACTGCAGAGCTTTAAGTTTCTCTGCAGAAGGCTGTTTTTTCTCGTCTGCCATAGTGGTAGGAGTTATTTGTTAAGAGCAAGTGCTACGTTTACTGCGCAAGCTACGGTGCAACCTACCATCGGGTTGTTACCGATGCCCAGGAAGCCCATCATCTCAACGTGTGCAGGAACAGAGCTGGAGCCTGCGAACTGAGCATCGCTGTGCATACGTCCGAGCGT
>JAFXSS010000083.1 GCA_017525455.1 Paludibacteraceae bacterium | reverse complement strand
AGAAGAGCAAGAGCTGGCGCTGCCAACATCGTTCCCAACAGCACCGGTGCTGCCAAGGCTATCGGTCTGGTTATCCCTGAACTGAACGGCAAACTGATCGGTTCTGCACAGCGCGTTCCGACTCCTACCGGCTCGACCACTATCCTGGTTGCAGTTGTTAAGGGTAAAGACATCACCAAAGAAGGTATCAACGCTGCCATGAAGGCTGCTCAGACCGAGAGCTTCGGTTACACCGAGGACGAGATCGTTTCGAGCGACGTTATCGGCATGAAGTTCGGTTCGCTGTTCGATGCAACGCAGACCATGGTTGCTAAGATCGACGACGATACCTATCAGGTACAGGTTGTTAGCTGGTACGACAACGAGAACAGCTACACCAGCCAGATGGTTCGTACTATCAAGTACCTCGCCGAGCTGAAGTAATCGAAGCAATAAGTAAGTGATTACACACCATCCGCCAAACTTGGCGGATAGAAAGAGAGTCGCCCGAAAGGCGGCTCTCTTTTGTTGTGAAGTTCAGCAAAAGAACTCCTTCCTAAATACGATTTACCCACTATAATCACTAAGCAGCAACCCAGCAGCAACCATCTACGCAAAAATGATCTAACCAAATTGGATAAATGCACGTCAGTATTGGCAGTTTATGTCTGGAAAAATGTGTAATACATTGGTAATCAGGAATACTGACAAAACTGCCAAAACTGCCAAAACTGACGTGCAAAATTGGAAGTTAGCGTTGCGTGTTGAGCGTTTACAATATGGTATTTTCCTAAAATTAGTGAACGCAACAACCCCAAGGGCTACCGTAGCAGTCCTTGGGATTGTTGGATTGTTATACACCTTGCTAAGGCATTTAAGCACAAGCGGTTAGCAGCGTGGCGTAATGCCCTATAGGGTGTGAATGCAAGCGATTATTGCTTTACAATGATGAACTTACGTTCACCATCGGCGAGCTCAACCGTGTAACGGCCGGCAGCCAGAGCAGAGAGGTCGATAGCCTGATACGGGGTAACAGGAGCTACGTCAACCACCTTCGTGCCGTTCTCGTCCTTAACCACTACGTTCTCAGCATAGGGGTTAGCGGTGATCTGCAACTCATTGTCACGGAAGCAGATTTCGAAATCAGCCGGAGCTGTGGGTTGCACTTTGTAATTAGCCTCATCGCCCACTGCAGGTAGAGTTGAACTGGCGGGGAGAGTGATGACCTCGCTCATACCTTCTGTGATGTTGTACTCAACGCCATTTATTCTGATTTTCAACGTTCCTACTACACTTGCTGCCGTCAAGGTATAAGACGTTGATGCGTTTGTCTTGATGCCAAGCTGCAGATCCTCCATTGTAGCAGCATTGGATGCAAATTGCTGATATTTTACACCTCCATACTCAACGAAGAACCATACTTCTTTACCCTCGGTATTCAATTCCGCATAGTAGCCGGGATTGAGACCTGCACCGAGATCCCCAGACTCGCCAATCGTCAATGTACATGACTTGCTGTCAGAGGATGTCAATGTCAATTTTGCCTTGCCGGTGTAAGTAACCGCCATTGCACTCATTGTTGCTGCTACCATAAGCAGCGAAATCATAATTTTTTTCATTGTATTTATGGATTTTATCAATACTCTATTAATTTGTATTATTTGCTATTGGAATTCCATACTGTTCCACCTTATTAGAACGAGTTTCCACTATCACCAATTATGTCATCACCTCCGGGAGTAACACATATCACAGGAACGATAGATAACCGAGTTGTCTCTAATGTAGGACTTTCGTATGCCTTTCTCATTTTCCGAAGTTTTGTTAGTCAGTTTCAGGTTCTCACCCGAAACTGACTATAATAATTTATTTCACAAGTTTCTTGCCATTAACAACATATACTCCTGCAGGCAGCGAGTTCCAAAGGTTCATTTCGCCAACATACTGACCCATGATGGTGTAGATTCCGTTGGCATTCTTTTGGGCCTCAACGGGCTCAACGTCTGTAGCTACTTTCTTAGCACGAACTATTTGGAAGCGATAATCGTTTATCGAATTGGCATCAGCCGTAAACGTATATACATTGCCTTCGGTCATTGCAACGTTTGCACCCGTCTCAAGGTCAATGAGAGTCAGATCTTCGCCTTGCACTTTCGAGAACTCGATAGAGTATGCACCACCTTTTATGGTTTGCAAACCTACGTACGTGTTCTCCAAGTTGTCAGTTGCGAAGATACTCATCTTCTCGCTTGAAGTAACATACATATTGATGCCCTCATTCATATACTTGGCAGCATCATATCCGTTATCGAAATCATCAGAGAATTGGTCTCCCTCAGCCACAATTACACGGTCTATACAATCCTCACCCTTAACGACAAGTTTCACTTTTGTCATATCGTTAAGAACACTACTACGTGCCGGAGCAGGACTGGGTGATTCACCGATTGTGGGATAATACACTGCGTTACCATAATTAATAGTTACATTAGCAGCCGCCTTTGTATTTCTAATCAAGAATGGTTGCATTGGCAAGATCTCTGTATCCTCCATATCAATAAGTGTTACCGGTTCCCATGTCGCTTGGTTTGCATTAACATCATACAGATAAATCGCCTTATCAACAGTTTCAGGAATCATATTCATCAATTGCTCTCCATTAATCGGGCCCATGTAGCTATTTGCGAAACCATTCCAGAATTTCTCACGCACGTTCAACACGGGATTATCATTTCCAACTAGACGTCCTTTCATGGTAACAATTGTACCCATATTCGGGGTATTATGCTGCATCTGATAATAATCAAACGGGTTTTTCATCTGATCAAGATTTGCCTCTTTACCACCTACATTAATCCAACCGAAATCTACCCATTTGTTGCCTTCATAATCGAACTTCGACAAAGCAGTCTGCACATCCACATTATTATATTTGGTAGTTATAGATGTTAGTTCGCCATTGGTAGGAATACCAAAACGTTGCTTTGCATAATTTCCACCATCAGTAAACGATTTCGAAAGAAACTCAACCGTAGCGTTCGGGTGACGGTTGGAGGACACTGCCGGATTGAAGAGGAAAATTGCAGGATTCTCTGCAGAAGTCTTCAACACAATATTATCAACTGAAGGTGCTATAATTCCTTGTGTTCCTTTGATTATCAGTTTTCCACCTGCCTCAACAATTATCTTAGCATAATCGTTCATAATAAGATGATTAATAATCAAGGCGGCATTCTCTTTAATTGTCAACTCTTGCTTTAGAGTTTCTGTAGCTGACAAGATCTGCAACTCACCCAGCGTAATTGTCCCTGTAATAGTTCCTACACCATTAACATCACCATTACCTTCCCACTTTGCATTACTTCCCGGGGCTAAAGCAGCGATATCAGACCACAACGTAGTCCCCGAAGGTGCAGAACCAGTACTAACGACGACTGTTGTCGTGCCATCTGGATTCTCAATCTGTGTTGTATGAACAGAAGATGGATCAATGATAGAGTTAACGGCTGCCTCACCGGTTTCTTCACCCACCTGTGTCTGACCAATGAGTGATACGCCATTCACTGTGATTTCTGTTTCATCGTCTTCTGCGGTTTTTTCAGAAATAACGATAGCATTGTCGCCAGAGAAAGTACCGCCGTTAATTGTTATAGCTTCCACAGCCGACTCATCAGCAGCTCCGTCTACTACATCAAGAAGAGCCGAACCACCTTCAGCCTCAGTCGAAATTTGTGTATCACCATTCACAGAGAGAGACTGCTCTCCGGAATAACTATTATTAGTCTCGATAACCACTGCACTACCATAAGCATCCACACCACTTGCTTTACCAGTGGTGATAAGCGCCTCACCAGTATATGTGGACTGAACAGTTGCGTCGTTTAACACAACGTCACCTGACTTAACATACACACCCGTAGCACCTAGACAAGTGCCCTCAATCAGCCAACGACCGTAACCGGAAGAGTAAACAGCAACAGCACTTGATTCATTAGCTGAAGCCTCCAATCTTGCTGAATTATAAATATGTATATATGGAGAATAGGCTGTATCACCAACAGCTACTGTATATCCTGCCCATTCAGCAACAGTAGCACGGTAAGTTTCTGCAGCAGTGCCGACGCCATACACGTCAACATCAGGGAAACGAACCTGACCGTTCACCTTCAAACTATACTTTTGTGCAGAAATACTACCTTTTACATCCACGCGCACGCCATTAGCAACCCCCGATTGTCCGGAAGCCTTTTCTGCATAAACGTTCGTTACGTAGTCAATATATCCGGCCTTGACCACATCCGAAGAACTATAAAGCTCAGAAATGGTTATACCGTTACCATACGCCTCATCTGCAAACACACTCACGCCCTCCTCTATTACAAGGTGAGTAAACGGTTTGTCTGTACGGGGGTTACAGTTCTTCAAATACGAACCATGCAGATGGAATACTTCGCCACCTTTTTCTCCTACAGCCGGATAGGTATTGCGGATACCACCCGTGCCAGGAACACCGTTAGTCACCGTCAGTGCACCATGAGTCATGAGGAACGTATAGCGCACCGTCTGAGCTGAAGTGATAGTGTAACCATTCAAATCCAGTGTAATGGAAACAGGAGTGCCATTAACAGACTCTGTACCGAAAAACATTGGAGAGAAGGTCTTTACATTATCTAGCAGCGTTATCACATCACCATCCTTAGCCTCAGCAATAGCCTGCTCAAGAATAGCAGTCTCTGTTGATGAGTTTGCGTGCTTAATTCTCACTGCAGGGGATGCCTCAGTAACCTTCTTGTCGAAACTTCTCCAAGCATAACCCGAAGCAATAGACAATGAGCCTACACCATTCTCAAAGTAGCAGTCTACATTGCCGACCGGAAGTATGTATCCGGCTGCACCTTCAGGTTCTACAGAGAAAGAACCACCATTAATAGTAGTGTTTTCCGATCCTCCGAACGAAACGGCTGCCTCGGTAGCTTTTATATTGTCAATCGTGCACGTAGCATCGTTGGTGATACTCAGCGTTGATCCGAAAATTGGAGCCGCGCTACCATTTGAATAGAAATGCGTTTCTCCGCTGTTATTTACAACAGCCACAGCTCCATTATATGTACCACCACGCAAGTTAAGCGTGCCGGTGTTGGTGAGATTAAGATCACCGGAAAAGAACTGATTGGTCAAGGTCAGAGTTTGAGAGTTGGTTATATCAAACGCACCCGTGAACGGTTTACTTGCCTTACTACCCGACAGGGTCATATTATCATCATTCTTTATTTCGAAGGTACCACTATGCGTGCCACCGGTGATAGCCAAAGTTTCTTTGTTATCAATCTTAACCGAACCACTTTGTGTACCGCCAGAAATGGTAAGAGTTCCATTATTTGTGATGTCAAACTCACCAGCCTGTGTACCAGTAGTGAAAGACATTGTTCCGGCATTTGCAATCTCGTATGAACCGCCCAATGTACTGCTGATAGTAAGCGTTGCACCGGAGTTGTTAGTAATACTAACATTCGTAGCAGAAAACGTTGTATTCAGCGTCAATGCACCATAGTTGTTAATCGTAACGCCATCAGCAGTATTAGCACCATACAAACGAGTAATTGTACCATAGTTCGTAATAGAGGCTCCGCTTGAGACAATAACAGAACGAGATTTCGCAGTCAGCGAGGAGTTCTCATCAACATTTAAAATGTTAGAATACATTCTCACACCATACGTGACAGTATTGTCAATGGTAATTTTGTTGAGATTAAGCGTAAGATTTGACCCCGTGGACGGAAGATTAATAGCATACGAATCATTACCGGTAAATGTTCCATTCGACACAGTCAGTTCACCTGCGCCGGAGAAAGTAATGGCTAACTTGGACGCTCCTCCGCCAGAAATAGTCGCCCCGTTAAGGTTAAGATCACCATCGGACACTTTCCAAGTAATTTTCTTGGTCAAAGTGATGTCCGCATTCGGAGTCCCCACTGCTGACTTAAGTTCAGAAACGGAACTAACATCCACAGCTAATGCGCTGGCGCATACAACAAACGCCATTAACGGGATTAAGAATAACTTTTTCATAATTTTGCTTTTTTTAATATTTTTTATTGTTGTTAATTCTATCAGCTCTGTAATTAACTCAACCAGGTCGAAATTATGGATTACATTATCATTCAAGGTCGGCCTATATATATCTTCACATCATTTCGACCCGCAAAGATACAAAAAAGTTTTGACATATGCAAGTTTTTATGCATTTTTTTTCAAAAAGTGCGCATTTTTTTTGATTTTACATTAAAAAACGAACATTTTGACAAAAAACGACAGTAAAAAAAATGAGGTCTTTTTCTGCAGAAATTGAGACAAAACATATAAATACGATATTATGTGCACAATTGTAGCTGATTATTGCCTATAATTACCCAACTTAGCCAAAATTATTCTTTTATCCCCATAAATTTAAGATAATGTTACAAAAAATTTGGAAATATCAAAAAAAAATTGTATTTTTGCAGTGCTATTTATATGTTTACATAAATAACTTTGAAAATCGTATGAAAAAGTTGTTACTTACCGCACTGATTCTTTTTAGCGTAATCGCATCGGGAAATGATGTTGTGATGCCACAAGAGCATAAACTCGAACTTGGCAGATTTGACACAATTGCCAACGGGCAAGACACCCTTGTCATTTATCATGTTCTTCCACTCCCCATGCATCTACGAGAGTTAATCATTAACATCCATGAAATTGAGGACACATTTGAAGATTCCGACAGCCTGTCTGAACAGGTCATAGAAAAGTTGAAAAAAGGCAGTAGAAAAGCCGCAAAAGCAGAATGCCGCAACGACAGGACGTTCAAAACCGATCAGGACGGCAACTTGCTGGAGTTCATTGAGTACTATTACCAAGGGGACAAGAGCACCGGTCAAGCTACATGGGTGTGGGATAACGGCAAAAAGAAAGGTGTAGCCAAGACTATTAAAAGGTATAATGATGCCGGGAAACAACTGCTGGAGGCAAAATATACATGGAATCTTAAAGCCAACGGCGGGCTAGGAGACTGGAAAGGCAGCACCTGCACAGAATGGAAATACGATGCATCCGGCCGAAACACAGACATCATTGAGTATTTCGGCGTAACAACTACCGGAGAATGGCAAGGCAGCAACTGGAAGCATTATGACTACGAGAACTATATTGAGCCTGTAGGCGCAACAGAATATACTTGGGACTATGAGAAAAACGAATGGGAGGCAATCTACAAAGAAGGGCACATCCTATCTGCTACGTTGACAGTAGATTCCATCATGGAGAAAAACGAAGACGGCAAATGGGTGGGATTAGAGAAAACACTAGAGGAAAGAGACAACCTGACCAACATTATCCGTGAGGAGAGTTATAATGGTTGGGATGAGAATGGTTGGATAGGAAACAGCAAAACAACCAAAAAATTCCAAAGTTCCAGATGGATAGAGCAGATAACGTACAAATGGTCTAACGGCTGGGTAGAAAATGAGAAAAAAGAACGTGTGTACAGCGGCTCGAACCTATTGGATGACAAATCGTTTACGAATTCAGGCGGCAAGTGGGTAGGAAAATCCCGAGTAACAAAGACGTACGATGGTTCAGCGACTGCGAGTACAACAAACTGGAAGTGGGACAGCAATGCAAGCGATTGGACGCAGAATGATAGTACTCACTACACATACGCATACTCGGGAAAAATTGATGAGGAAATACTTGTGATTCGCACGAATAACGAGTGGGTAAATAGCAAGAAAACTAAAAACACCTACAACGCGAGCAAATATGTGATTGAGACTGCTGTCTACCTATGGAAAGCTGGGGATTGGATAGGCAGTGAGAAGACCGAATACGAATATAGCGGCACGTTAGTCAGTCAGAAGACATACAGCATCTGGGACGGCGCATGGGTTCCAAGTACACAAGAACGCCATAGTTTCAGTGGTAGCAACGACACCCTAACTGTCAAAGCCAAATGGGTAGACGGAGCATGGCTATCAACCGATTCCATGCACTGGATTCTTAGGCAGGAAACAATCAATAAAAAGACCTGCACATTACATACAGAGAAAAGATCTTGGGCATCATCCTCCGGGAAATGGAAAACGACAGCCAAAACAACCGAAACTTTCGACGAAAAAGCCAATTCGCTCGACAAGCAGACATTTACCTTTAACAATAACGGCGATTGCACTCAGATTATAAGGCAGGAATATGCCTATTGGAATTTGAACAAGAGTTACAAAACTCTGGAACGTAAAACTACGTGGAACGGCACCGAATGGGTGGGCAACACCAAGACCGAACGCACCTTCAACGACAAGAACAAGACAACAATGGAGGCTAAATACAACGCATGGGATGCAACGAAAGGTGCAGAGAATTTAGAAAACGGCTGGTGGCAAAGCAGCGCGACAACGTATAAAACAGAAACAGAATATAACGCCTCTAACTTGGTCGTAGAACAAATCAAGTCCAAATGGGATAAGACTAAATGGGCATGGGTTCCTTATACCAAAACTGGAAACGAATACACCAACAACAAAAATACAGCAATAATCCTGTCCAATTGGGATACAAAGACCGGAGAATGGATTCCCAGTCAAAAAACGTTATATGAATATGATGGTTCAAAGAAGGTAAAAGAGATTGCGCAAACATACGATACCGATAAAGAAGAATATGTCAACCAGACACGCAAAGATTACCAATATACAGACGGCGTTTCTGCCGCAAGCCGAACAGATGAATTTATATGGATCATAGAAGATAACGAAAGCGGCAAATGGTGCCAGACTAAACATACTGAATACACATACGAAGGCACCACCCAGCGTTCGAAGGAAGTTTCTGTATGGGAGAATTGCGAACTAAAATCCTCAAACATCGAACTATACCACAATGAATGCGACGAGCCTATTTATGTTGTCACATTCATGAACTGGGATTCACTGCAACTGACATCTATTACTGTTAAGAAAGGCGCTACGCCACTTATTCCCGCTGTACTGGAGGAGCCCACACGCGAAAGCGATGCGCAGTACACCTATATTTTCAATGGTTGGGGCAATGGTCTAGTAGCGGCAGATAGAGACACAGCCTATGTGGCATCGTTTGACCAAATGTTGAACAAATACCTCATCACCTTCCAGAACGAAGATGGCAGCACAATCGAGGCCAAGGAGTATGAGTACGGCGCAACGCCCGTCGCTCCTGCAGATCCTACCAAGGATGCTACGGCACAATATACGTACACCTTCAACGGTTGGGATAACACGATTGTAGCTGTAACCGGTGAGGCAACCTACAAAGCGACCTTTACCTCTACGCTGAATAAGTACCTCATCACCTTCCAGAACGAAGATGGCAGTACAATTGAGGCCAAAGAGTATGAATACGGCGCAACGCCAGTTGCTCCCGCTGATCCTACCAAGCAGGCTACGGCACAATATACGTACACCTTTAGCGGTTGGGATAATACGATTGTTGCTGTAACCGGCGAAGCAACTTACAAGGCAACGTTCACTTCTACTCTGAACAAGTACCTCATCACCTTCCAGAACGAAGATGGTAGTACAATCGAGGCAAAAGAGTATGAGTACGGCGCAACGCCAGTTGCTCCTGCTGATCCTACTAAGGATGCTACTGCACAATACACTTATACATTTAGCGGTTGGGATAATACGATTGTTGCTGTAACCGGCGAAGCAACCTATAAGGCAACATTCTCGTCAACTGTCAACAAATACACTATCACTTGGGTGGACGGTGACGGCAATATCCTTTCTACCGAAGAAGTGGCTTACGGTGACACACCGGCTTATACAGGCGATACGCCGACCAAGACGGCAACGGACGAATATACGTACGAGTTCAACAACTCTTGGTCACCGGCCATCGTGCCTGTAACGGGAGATGCAACATATACGGCTTTGTTCACGGAGACAGGCATTACGCCAAGCACATATATCGTCACTTTCATGGATGACGAAGGCAATGTGCTCTTCTACGAGATTTACTCGTACGGTGAGACGCCTGACCCGTCCTACGCTGTAGGCAAGGAGTCCGATGCTCAGTACGACTATACGTTTGCCGGCTGGTCGCCAGCTCTCGGCCCTGTTACAGGCGATGTGACTTATACGGCAACGTTCACGGCAACGGTTCGCTCGTACACCATCACTTTCGTGAACGATGACGGTACCACGCTTTACGAGCAAGTGCTTGAGTATGGGCAGATGCCGGAGTATGTCGGCGATGTGCCTACTAAGCAGGATGACGAGTTATATACATACACCTTCAGCGGGTGGAGTCCGGAGATAGAAATGGTTGCAGGTGCTGCAACATATACTGCTACGTACACTGCAGAGCTGAAGCAAGGTACTGCGATTGACAATACTATCAACGAACAACCGGTAATCAAGGTAATGGAGAACGGTGTATTGTACATTATCCGTGCCGGACAAAAGTTCACAGTAACTGGCATTCTCGTTCAAAAACATTATCTACGCTAATGACAAACAAAGAACAATACGAAGCGTTCTGCAGGCGGCAGCCAGATATGCCTGTAATGATGCAACCCTGGTGGATGGAGGCAGTATGCGCCGGTAAGGAATGGGATGTGATACTGGTAAAAAAATCAGAAGTCAGCGGTCAGCAATCAGCGGTTAGCGAGCAGGATGATGAGATAGTGGCGGCTATGCCCTACCTGCTGCGTAAACGACTGTGGTACAAGTTCATCATAATGCCCCAAATGACCATGTACGGAGGTATATGGCTGAGTCAGGAACTGCAGGGCTCGCCCGACATGCAAGAGCGGCTCGCCAAACTGATAGCAGGCAAACTGCGCGCGATGCGGATAGCATATTACTACCAGAAGTTCGCCATCGGCAATCCTATGCCACATTGGCTGGCAAAACAAAACATGAAGATTGAGGAGCGCGTGACCTATCGCATTGATGATCTGACAAATATAGAAACGCCCCAAGATGCGTTCTCCAAAAACAAGAAGCGCCAGATTGAACATGCCGAGTCACTATCAATCGACTACGGAATGTCGTCAGAAGAATTCTACCGTTTTCACTCGGAATGTATGGCAGAGCGTGGCAAGAAACTAACCTATACGCGCGAGTTTCTGCTGGTGCTGGAGCGCAAGACACATCGTGCGGAGCAATCGGCAATCATTCGCATAAGCGAACGACAGGCCGACAACAGCATGAAAACCGTAGCCGCAGCTTATGTGGTATGGGACAAGCGGTACATGTATTACCTTATTCCTGCCTATCTGCCTTCAGCAGCCGGCACAGGCGCTTCGGCGCGACTGGCCGACGAGGCTATACGGCTGGCTAAAGAGAAGGGATTGCAGTTTGACTTCGAAGGCGGCAACGACAATGAGGGGATAGCCAACCACTACCGGCAATTCGGTTCGAAATCAGTCAGTTACCAAGCAGTGAGCAAGTTATACAGACCATCGTTTGCGTTATTGCTCTCGCTGAACGACTGGCGCGTGAAGCGAAACATGTAACAATGAAAGTACTGTATCTGACACCGTGGTATCCGTCCGAGCGTGACGCAATGGCGGGATTGTTTGTGCAAAAGCACGTGGAAGCCGTGCAGGCACAAGGTGTGGATGTGCGTGTTATTCACTCGGAAGGTTGGGCAGACTTGCACCGCCAATGGCGGCAGTTGAAACGGGAATGGGGATTGCCGGATGTGGTACAACTGAACGTAGTGCAGAAGCAAGGTCTGCTGGCACACCGGCTCAAACGCAAATACGGAATACCGTACATAATCGTTGAGCACTGGAGCGGTTACCTGCCGGAGAACGGGCAATACATGCAGATGTCTGTCGCGAAGCACCGGTTATACGCCAGGATTGTTCGGGACGCAAGCATGCTGCTATGCGTAAGCAACCGGTTGGCAGATGCCATGCGGACATGCGGACTGCAGAACGCCCGGACAAGCAAGATAAACAATGTAGTGGATGATTTCTTCTACCAGAAGCCGGCAGTAGAAAGTCCAAAGTCCAAAGTCGAAAGCGTGAAGACCTTGCTGCATGTAAGTTGCTTCGATGAGCGGGCAAAAAATGTAAAAGGTCTGCTGCGAGCAGCCAAGCTGCTATCAGCCAAGCGCAGTGACTGGCGACTTGTGCTAGTAGGAACAGGCATTGACTATCAAGCCGTTCGCGCGTATGCCGACAGTCTAAACTTGCCGGAAGAGTTACTACATTGGACGGGCGAGTTGACACCACAACAAGTGTCAGATGAGATGGACAAGGCAGATATGTTTGTACTGCCCTCCAACTACGAGAATGCACCTGTAGTACTCTCAGAGAGTTTGGCCAAAGGACTTCCGATTATTGCGACACGCGTAGGCGGCATTCCGGAGATGGTGAACGCTGAAAACGGACTGCTCGTAGCACCGGGCGATGATACAGAACTGGCACAAGCCATGGAACAGATGCTTGACCATTATCAAGAATACGACCGAGAGGCCATCCGAAAGGCCGGCAAGCAATATTCCTACGCCACTGTAGGCGCTGAACTGAAACAGATTTACGAAACAGTAAGATGACTCCGCTGGTATCCATATGTGTTCCCATCTACAACGTAGCGCCGTACATCGAGCGTTGCGTTCGCTCATTGACGGAGCAGACTTACGCACATATAGAATACATCTTTGCGGATGACTGCTCAACTGATGAAAGTATTGCCGTTCTACGACGTACACTCAAGGATTACCCAAATCGCAAACAAGTGCTCATCCATAGCAACGATACAAACCGAGGTACTGCTTATACGCGCCAACAATGTATATTACAAGCGACAGGTGACTATATCATATTCGTTGATCCTGACGACTGCATTCCGGACAATGCGGTAGAAAGACTCGCAAACAAAGCCACCACTACCGATGCGGATGTCGTATGCGGGGCAATGATTCGTATTGAGCAGAACCGCCAAACGATAGACGAAGCATATACTGCCTCCGGCAATTCGCCGGTAGAAGACTTTCTGACTGACCATTTCCCCCGAAGTGCCGTAGCGAAGATTTACAAACGTTCGATTCTATTGGCTTCGCTTGGGCATACCCCAGAAGGAATAACCTATGGTTCAGACCGTTTGCTCAGTATGTACGTCTGCGGCAATGCAAAAAAGATTGAAACTGTGAAAGATGTCGTGTATCGGTACATGATACGCCCGGACTCCTGTTCAGCCACACGTTCTGAACGTCAATTCGAAAACCTGATAACCTTCTGGCAATGCGCCGACAAATACCTCAAGCAATTAGGCATTAGCGACACGTACAACGAACTCATTGAGTACGACAAAGTGGCAGACAAGACACACCTGATGCTTCACACCCGCGACTTTGCGCTCCGCAAAAAATACGCAGACCTGTTCCGACAGGAAGAAGCACGTCAGATGCACCGCCTCAAACGTAGCGCATACATCGTTTGCCACCTTGTGCACAAACACCGATGGTGTAGTTTGCGGATGTACCAACTCTACATCAATTTACGAGAGAGTATCGGATAAAAAGAAATGCAGGCTGTGCAGCCTGCATTTCTTTGTAAAAGGAGTTATCCTTGCTGATTAGAAGTCACGCATCGGCGTAGTCGGTTCATATTCCTGCGCCAGACGTGCGGCCTGCATGGCGGCATACTCGGCAGAATTATGTACCACCAGCTTGCTGAACTCGCGCAGACCTGTACCTGCCGGGATGAGGTTACCGCAAATCACGTTCTCCTTCATACCCTCAAGGTTATCCACCTTGCCCTGGATAGCTGACTCGTTGAGCACTTTGGTAGTCTCCTGGAAGGAGGCAGCCGAGATGAACGACTTCGTACCCAAAGCGGCACGGGTGATACCTAACAGGATCTGCTTAGCCGTAGCACTCTTGGCGTCGCGAACCTGGACAAGCTTCTTATCCTTGCGACGGAGCGTTGAGTTCTCGTCGTGCAGACGGCGTGCGGTGATGATTTGTCCCTCGCGGAGCACCTCACTGTCACCGGCATTCTCAACAACCTTCTTGCCCCAGATACGATCGTTCTCCTCAGCGAAGTCGAGCTTATCAACAATTTCCTGCTCGAGGAAAATGGTGTCGCCCGGATCGTTGATCTGTACCTT
>JAFXSS010000082.1 GCA_017525455.1 Paludibacteraceae bacterium | reverse complement strand
GTCTCCCTAGCTCAGTTGGTAGAGCAACTGACTCTTAATCAGTGGGTCGAGGGTTCGAGTCCCTCGGGGGACACCAGGAGTGCAGATGATGCACTCTTTTTTTTGTCCATAGCGCAGATTTTTCTTTTTTTCGTGTGCGCGATTATGCCTATGGCATAATTTTTGCTGTATATTTTTCGAGTACTTATGGCTCAACGCATACTGATAGCTATGTCCGGTGGAATAGACTCCACCGTAAGTGCCTTGCTGCTAAGGGAGCAAGGCTATGACCTTGTAGGCGTTACATTCCGTACATTCGACTCGATGAAGGAATCCTGTCTGGCCAAAGAGAAAGGCTGTTGTTCAATTGAGAGCATCATGGAAGCCCGTCACAACGCCGAGAAGATGGGGTTTGAGCATCATATAGTGGATTTCCGCGATACATTCCGTGAACATGTGATTGCGAACTTTGTGGACGAGTATGCCCACGGACGGACGCCTAACCCCTGTGTGTTGTGCAACAGTCACATCAAGTGGGGAGCGCTGTTGGAGGCTGCTCGCGAATACGGTTGTGACAGGATTGCTACAGGACATTATGCCCGCATAGCCGAACATGCCGGACATGTGTATCTGCGTACGGCTGCCGACAATCGCAAGGATCAGACGTATTTCCTGTGGATGCTGACCGAGGATAATCTGCGGCAAACCGTTTTTCCCCTGGGCGATCTGACCAAAGACGAGGTTCGACGCATAGCGGCAGCACACGGATTTGACGCGTTGGTCAAGAAACCCGAATCGCAGGAGGTATGTTTCATACCCGACAACGACTACCGCACATTCCTGGCAGGCCAGGGTATTCATCCGCAACCGGGAGAGTATGTTGATGCCGCAGGCAAGGTGGTAGGCTCGCATCAGGGTTGTCCGTTCTACACGATTGGCCAGCGCAAGGGTTTGGGCGTAGCCCTCGGCTATCCGGCTTTTGTGACCGGCATAGACGTATCTGCCAACCGCATCACGCTCGGGCGCCACGATGACTTGTACAGCACAACCGTACGCGCCCGCGATGTACGTATCCGCGACCAACGTTGGTTGGACGAATCGCCACAGGTAGAGGCACGTATCCGTTACCGTTCGGCTGCCACACCGGCAACATTGCAGTCGGAGGCGACGGATAAGACGATAACCCTGCAGTTTGCCGAACCGGTATGGGCTCCGACACCCGGACAGTCGCTCGTGATGTACAAAGACGGACTGGTGGTAGGAGGAGGAATAATTGAAAATTGAAAACAGAAACGGGACGAATCGTGGGAAAGGTTAAAAGTTAAAAGTAATGGCAAGAAAATCGCACTTCA
Organism: Paludibacteraceae bacterium; assembly: GCA_017525455.1. Classification (GTDB taxonomy): domain Bacteria; phylum Bacteroidota; class Bacteroidia; order Bacteroidales; family Paludibacteraceae; genus Colicola. The sequence goes on along the minus strand of JAFXSS010000082.1, from coordinate 3,136 downwards.
ATATCAATCCTGATACGCTCGAGATGGAGCGTGTGGAGCATGGCTTTGTGTATTGGCTTCGCAGGGCAGGGTGGTACATACTGGGAGGTATATGCTTGGGCATAGTGTTCTTCTATATCTTCTTCTCATTTTTCCCCTCGCCTAAGGAACGTCAGTTGATGTCGGAAAAACAATCGCTGGAGGCGCAGTATGAACTGCTGTCCAAGCGATGCGAAAGCATGCAGCTGGTGTTGTCAGACCTGCAGCAGCGGGACGACAATCTCTACCGCGTGATTCTGGGCGCAGATCCTATACCTATGTCTTCCCGCAAAGGTATCAATCTGAATGCCGACTATTACGACAATATCTCCCGTCTGGCCAATACCCAACTCGCAGCCGACCTGACGCGAAAAGTTGACTTGCTGGAGAAGCAGACCTATGTGCAGGCCAAGTCGTATGAGGAGATTATCGAACTGGCCAAGACGCGTGAGATACGTATGGAAAACATTCCGGCCATCCAGCCTGTGCTCAACAAAGACCTGACCCGTGTAGCATCGGGTTATGGCGTGCGTATCGACCCTGTGTATCATGTGCCTAAGTTCCATGCGGGCATGGACTTTACCGCTCCTACCGGCACGGAGGTGTATGCTACGGGCAACGGCAAAGTGAAGTTCGTAGGCTGGCGTCAGGGATACGGCAATACGGTAGTGATTGACCATGGTTTCGGTTACGAGACATTGTATGCCCACCTGTTCCAGTCGCTCGTACGTGAAGGACAGACCGTCAAACGCTCGGATATAATCGCCCTGGTGGGCAACTCCGGCAAATCTACAGGTCCGCACTTGCATTACGAAGTACATTTCCAGGGACATCATATCGACCCGAGGAACTATTACTTCTATGACCTTGATCCCGAGCAGTACGACAGGATGGTACAACTGTCGAACAACTACGGCGACATGATGGATTAAAATTCAACAATATATGAAACTCAAACAACTGACAATTATGGCTATGTTAGCCTCATCGGTGGCAATTAGCGCTGCCGGCAATCCGTTTCTGAATTACAAACAATGGAAGACGCCACACGGCACGTATCCGTTCAACGAGATCTGCAATGCCCATTATATGCCTGCCTTTGAGGAAGGTATCAAGCAGGGATTGGCCGAGGTGGATGCTATAGCCAATAACCCCGCTGCTCCGACATATGCCAACACTATCGAGGCGTTGGAGAGCGCAGGCGAACTGCTGAGCGTGGTAGCAGGCTGCTTCTACAACCTTGCATCGGCCGAGACGAATGATTCGATTCAGGCTATTCAGGTGCAACTGTCACCAATGATGAGCGAGTACTCGGCCAGCATTCGGCTGAACGAGAAACTGTTCCAACGCATCAAGACTGTATATGACGGCCGCGGCAAACTCAAACTCAACAAGGAGCAGCAGAAATTGCTGGAAGATACCTACGAATCGTTTGCCAACAACGGCGCCAATCTCAGTCCGGAGGATAAGCAGAAATATCGTGAACTGAGTGCCAAACTGTCGATGCTGACCATGACTTTTGGTCAGAACGTACTGAAGGCCACCAATGCATGGTCGATGCTCATCACCCGCGAAGAGGATCTGGCGGGGCTGAATGACGATACCAAGGCCATGCTCAAGGCCAACGCCGAAGCCAAGGGCCTGAACGGATGGTTGCTGAATCTGAAAGCCACAACCGTAACACCCGTGCTGAAGGATTGTGACAACCGTGATATACGTCGCGAACTGTACATGGCCTACAACACACGTTGCATAGGCGGAGAGTTTGACAACACACAGATCATTATCGATATAGCCAATACGCGTCTGGAACTGGCCAAGTTGTTCGACAAAGATTGTTATGCCGACAAGTCGCTGTACAAAACCATGGCGGAGAACAAAGAGAATGTGTACCGTCTGCTCGACCAGTTGCGCGACAACTACATGCCTGCCGCACGCGAGGAGGTGAAGGAATTGCAGGAGTATGCTACGCAGCAAGGGTTCTATACCACTCTGCAACCGTGGGACTTCAGTTATTACTCCAAGAAACTCAAGAACGACAAGTATGCCATCAGCGACGATATCGTTCGTCCATATTTTGAACTCGAGGCAGTTAAGCAGGGCGTGTTCGGCTTGGCTAAACGCCTGTATGGCATCACGTTCAAGGAGAACAAGAACATCCAGGTGTATAACCCCGAAGTAACGGCATATGAGGTGTTTGACGAGAAAGGTAAGTTCCTGGCCGTTTACTATGCCGACTTCCATCCGCGGGACGGCAAACGTGGCGGAGCATGGATGAACGACTTCCAGCCGCAGTATGTAAAGGGCAAGAAGGATCATCGTCCGCATATCGTGAATGTGATGAATTTTACCCGTCCGACAGCCGACAAACCCGCTTTGTTTACCTACGACGAAGTGCGTACGTTCCTTCACGAGTTCGGTCATGCTCTGCACGGTATGCTGACGCGTTGCCAATACTCATCGCTTAGCGGAACGAATGTGCCGCGTGATTTCGTAGAGTTGCCCTCGCAGTTCAACGAGAACTTTATCGACGAGAAGGAGTTCCTGGATACATTTGCCAAACATTACAAGACCGGTGAGGCTATGCCGCAAGAGTTGATTGACAAGATTAAACGCTCATCGAACTTCCATGCCGCTTACGCTTGTGCCCGTCAGTTGTCGTTCGGCTATCTGGATATGAAGTGGCATACCCTGACCGAGCCGTTCGCCGTACCTGCCGACCTTACGGCTGAGGAGGCTGTGATTCGTTTCGGCGACGATGCTATGGCGCAGGTACAGGTTCTGCCTACCGTACCCGGTACGCAGATGGAGACTGCATTTACCCATATCTTCTCAGGCGGTTATGCTGCCGGCTATTATGCCTACAAGTGGAGCGAACTGCTGGATGCAGATGCGTTCTCGGTATTCAAGCAGGCACAAGCCAAGAACGGCTCAATCTTCGACAAGAAAGCCGCTGCCCTGTTCCGCAAACATATCCTGGAGCGCGGAGGCACAGAGAAAGCTGCTGACCTGTACCGCCGTTTCCGCGGTGGCGAACCGACCATCAACGCCCTGCTTGAGCGCGATGGCATAAAGGTAATAGAGGTGAAATAACCGGGATGTTAATCACTTTGATTAT
>JAFXSS010000081.1 GCA_017525455.1 Paludibacteraceae bacterium | reverse complement strand
TATACCATGTTCCATCAACCAATCGCGGCGATATATATATGTAGTAAAGTAAGATACGAATGAGCGCAATAGCCAACGACGAACAGGCACAGTAATCTCGGTGTGCGGCAAACGCGGGTTGGTCAATATGCGTGGCTGACGACCATCCTCAAAATCCTGACTCAGATTGCCGCAACTCAAGTCTGCCCCCTTGGCTTTGGCATAGAGCAGTGCATACATATCCGGCTCTACCCAGTCATCAGCATCCAAAAACGCCACATACTCACCCGTGGCCAGTTGCAAACCTAGGTTTCGCGCTGCAGCTGGCCCGTTGTTAGTTGGCGTGGCGAATATGCGATAGGCTATATCTTCACGCTTAGATTGGCTAATAAAAGCCTCAGCAATAGCTACACTATCGTCGATGCCACAGTTATCAATCAACAGAACCTCCATGTCAATAAGTGTCTGCGAGTTGACGGACAATAAGCAACGTCGAATGTACTTCGCGGAGTTATATACAGGTATTATAATACTTACCTTCGGCATCATATTTCAGCTTTTAGACATTTGCAACCGGATATTGGTTATCGCCTGAACAAGCGAACATATAGCCATTTGACGCACACATCCACACTATGGTTCAATCGTTCAAGCCACTCAGGCCATCGGTGGTGATGTTTTTGCCAATAAGCTACATAATCTATTCGGATTATTTTGTTCTCCGGATACAACTTAACCTTCCAGCCATTTCTCTTGCAGATTGGCGCATACTTAGCATCTATCTGCTCGAGATCGTCTGCGTTGAAGTCTGCTCGGGGCATATCCAACAGGTAAATCTTGTACAGAATTCGCAATCGGTTGATATAATACTGCTCCATCCAACTACGCCGCACAGGTGACAAGTCGACTGCATGAGCTTCGTAGTAAGCAAGCATAGCATCTGTCACAGTCTGTAATTGGCGCACGCTCTTCATCAGCACCTCGGGAGCCATTGTTTGCCCCTCTCGGTCGAGGTTGTACTGGTAGAGATTGAGATTTAGGAAACATATGGTCGCAGCATAGAATGTCGGATAACATGCCCACTCAGTGTCAGTATAACTAACACCTTCCGTCTGGCGATAACCTATCTTCCGAAGCAGTTCAGTGCGATACGTCAAAGCATGCATCAGGAAGAAACGGATATAGCCATCCTTGAGCACTTCATCCAAACCATACACCTTGCCGTACTCATATGGTTCACGTCCCATTGTGTTGTAGCGATAAACCTCGCGCGTAGAGGCACCAATCTGTGTGAAATGCGTAACAAGCATGTCGGGTAACTGAATACTGCTTACTGACTGCTCGGAAGATTCTGTTTTTACAGGCGAAACAAAATTGCCAATAGTCGTCAGCAATTCGTCGAGCACGACGGTATCAAACCAATCGTCGGAGTCAAGTACTTTGACATATTGCCCCGTTGCCACAGGTAGCGCGGCATTGATGGTCGAGCCGTAATTGCCGTTGGGCTTGTCAATTACGTGTACGATGGTCGGATATTTCCACGCATAGCCCTGCGCTATCTCCAGTGAGTTGTCCTTGCTGCCGTCGTTCACCACGAGTATATCCAGCAAGTCAGCCTGTTTTGCAGATACCAGCGAATCCAAGCACCGCGGCAGCAGCGCCGCCATGTTGTACGTAGGAATTATGATGGATAGGAGTTTCATCTTTTACAATAGTTTCAGTAAGCAACGCACAGCGTAACCCCAAAGTTTACGAGAATTAACATAGCCTTGCAGGAACGTGTCACAATTCTGACATTTCCGCCACTTACACCACAGATAAACAAAGCGGTAGCGCGTCAGGTCGAGAGCATGGACAGATGGTACAAAATCGTTGCATCCTTGCGCCGCCTGTTCGAACAACTGCTTTTGCTCTGGTGTATAGGATGTACGGCGCAATTGCAGCAGTGAGCCGTAGAGACGCTGATAGTAATAGTTATATATGCCCGGTACATCGTGGTATTTCGTTCGAATCAAATCCTGCACCTGATAGATTATATCAGAATATACTTCGGCGTAAACATCTGGAGCACCAGTGCGTTGGACAGAAGTCATGATGGAGTTTTCGCGAATCAGGTAATGCAATGTTATGTTGTCACAAATCACCACTCTACTCGCATTGGCACGCACATTGAAATCAAATACAGAGTCCTCCATGATGCGGTGCACACAGCGAATCTGGTATTCACGCAGGAACGAGAGAAGGAAGAGCTTGTTCCAACGGTGAATGTTCGGTTCCTTATGATGACGAATATAGTCATACACCAATGCAGCCGGATGAATGATTGTCCTGTCCGAAAAAACATGTTTCTCGCCTACCTCACCCTGTTCATTAACTTCTTGATACGACCCGATTACGACTTCAGCATGCACATTCTCTGCTTTTGTATAGAGTATTTGCAGCGCATCCGGTTCAAGTAGGTCGTCGGAGTCAAGGAACAGCAGATATTTGCCATTGGCATTATCAATCGCGGTGTTGCTTGCCTCGCCCAAGCCTTTGTTCTGCAGATGTTCAACGATGCGGATTCGCTCGCCTTGAGGATGCTCATTCTGCACACGCCGGACAATGTCCATACTATTGTCTGTTCCCTTGTCGTCTATCACCAGCACTTCGTAGGGCAACGAGAACGTTTGCTCCAACGCCGAGCATAACGACCGCTCAACGTAGGCGGCTACGTCATATACAGGAAACGCTATGGATATCTTGCAATCGTTCATCGCTTGAGTGTTATGCTCTCGCAATCAGCGAGCCACGTGTTGTAGAACCCACTATTCTTGCCGTAACTGTTATCATAAAGTACAACATCCTTTCCTAACAGGAGTGCAAGTATTGCGCCATGCAGACGGGTAGAATGGATCGTTCTGTACCTATTTATGAAACGCACACCGCATCGGACAAGGTAAGGCATGTAAATCTGCTGGCAGTACCAATCCAGCAGTCTCGGGCTGACAATTGGCGAAAACTTGACGAGCAACCAAGTAAAAAGGTCACGTCGCTCCATCGGAGGCCAGTCACGAACTGCAATGCTCTTCTGGTCCATTAATGACGCCAATTCGTCTGAGAGCTGAAACTCTGCATCGTTACGTATCATCAGCATGTCTTGCTCATTCGGCGTGGTACACTTCTGCAGACGGTTGCGGTTAATGCAGAACGCCATGTCAGGAACAAGCAGAACAGTATTGCTGAAATTTTGCTTAAGTATATCGTACGAAGCTTGGTCACGAGCACAGATTGTTATGTTCTTGTTTTCTGATAGTCTTTTGGCGCAAGCCTGGAGGTTGGCCTCGTTTTGGAAAAACACCGTTTGCGGCAGGAACAGGAACTTACAATTCGTGTAATGTTCCACAATTTTCATTTTGAACTCATGATGCTTCGTCCATAGGTCGCCGAAGTTGCCACCGCCTTGAAAGAGTATAAGTGTTCCGTCGGGAATAGTCGGAAAAGTGAATGTCTCCAATGCATAGCGGCCTTTGCAAGTGTATGGTAGCGTACGAAGGAAATCCTCTTCCCCTTGCCAGATTAACACATCACCGATATTATTGTAATACGGCAATTCTAACAAATAATAATCACTGTCTATCAGTGGATTTAACTGACTAACAATCGCTTGCCGGAGTTGTACTATTTTGTCTTTGGCGGTCATTTGATAATTTTTTTCACAAATCGCTTTGCCCTGTCAACAGGCACGCGCCAGCACATTTGCAGGTCGGCACAACGTTCCTCTTTAGTAGACAACACTTCATTCGTCTCTTTCAATTTGGTCTCCATCGCTTCTTTGCAGACAGGCGTGAGCCACTCTGTTCCATCAGTACAAATCCGGTTGCGCATCTCGGCAAACGTTGGGGTAGCCAAAGTCGGGATGGCACCAAATCCGAGCCATGCATGACCGTTAAAGCAATGTGGCTCTTGGCAATAGTGGCCTATCGGCAGAAAACGTATTGGCTTTTCCGGATTGTCAAGGATATTTTGCGCATACAAGCATCGATAACATTGTCTAAGTTTGCCACTGCCCATATCCAAGGCAAATGTCCAACTGCCGGCATAGCAGAACTCCTTACGTGGCTCGTTGAAGATTGATAATTTGAATTCAAACAAAGAAGAATCGAACTGCCCCCACAAGTGCTTGTATTCCTCACGAGACAAATTGGTCAGAATCGGCAGGTTTTCCATATAGTGTTCGTCGCGAGCAACGGTCACATGCGGAAGAGCGCCTACATGCTCTATGGCTACCTGCTTTAACTCGTCTATAAATGGAATGAGCTCATCATGAGGCGTTAGTTCCAAAGTGAACGACGCGCCCCTGTTACGCACCTTTTGAATGTTCTTGAAGAAACGTTCAATCAGACCGCGCTGCTTAAGTTGTAAGTAGTGATATGAGCACTTAAAGAATAATCTCTCCATCAGCTCCGAAGAGTACTCGGTGCATATTCGGTCGAAAGCTCTATCAACAGTGCAATTAGTAACGACCATCACGTAATGTCCCTGTTCCAATGTAACGCGGATATAATCAACCATCTCCGGCGCCAACAAAGTCTCGCCCGCTGCGCAGAAGTTCACCATACATCTTCCCCCCCAACGTTCAGGCGCAAAAGCACTTTTCCATTGGTCGATGCTATACTTGAATTTCGGCAACTGCTGACTGAAAAGCTTATGATGTGTAACGTAACAATACGGACAGCGCAAAGTGCACGTATTGATTGGAACTTGTACGTCTATGAATCGTTTAAAAGATGCCATAATTTATAGGAAATTAAACTTACACATGCGCAAAAATATAATTGTTATTATCAATCGAAATATTACTCTTTGTCTTGCTAACGCCCATTCATGTGTAAACATAACAAGCGGCTGCCCCCTGTCGGGAGACTGCAAATAGCTTTTAATAACGCCCCATATTTGCATAAATGACGATGTTTCTATATTTACGTGTGTTCGCCATGTGGTAATTATTACTCCGTTTTCTGTGGGTATGCGAGCGGGAAGATCTCCCTCCTCCTTAACCAGTATAATATTATAGCCGTTTCGGGCAAGAATCTGCAAGTAATTGTCAGGATATTGCCAATAATGCATCCTAACTATATTTGACAGTTGGTCTTCCCCAGCGAAGCTAGCAATGCAAAGATGCACCTCTCCAAGGGCTGTATCCAGTTCGGCTGATGACATAACTGGTGGTTGGTTTGTCGGCCTGACAGCATGAAACCCAAATCGAATCCACGGATAATCTGCAAACAACGAGGGCAAAGCATCCAAACTAAACCCTTCGCCGTCACGCATGAAGACATACAAAGTCACCTTCATGCCTGTCAGACGATGCAGACGTATTAGGTGTCGGAATACCGGACTACCATCCAATCCCTGTGGAGAAGTGGCAACCTGCATCAGACTACCTACTACATCATCTATGGAAAAGTGAACTTCACGCACGTATGCTTTTTTACATATATATTATTACCAAACAAATAACCCATAACGGCATTTAGTTGTTGCTATTCGTAATTCTTTATTGTGAACTTTTAGAGACTTAACCGAGGTTTTACCGAGAGAATCCTAGACAATACTCGGGGTTTTACCGTAGTTGTTGCCTATCACCATAATATCAGTCCGTAGCGGCACACATCCTTACCGCCAAACACGACATGTATACCGATATTTGCCAATGAGCGGACAATGTTACAGCCCGTGGCATCCCACGACACACGTGCTTGTTCGGGGTTGGCACATTTGTCTGCCGGACAACCATCCTTGCAAAGGTCACAATAACCTCCGATAAACGATTGCGCCAAAGGATTATTGCGCTTCATCAACTCGGCTTCCAAATGTAAAAGTGCCTTATGCAACTCATTACCAACCTTTCGGTATGCCTCCTTCATTCCTTCCGCTTCGGAAACATTAGACTGACGATTTATCACAACAGCCATCTGTTCGTATTCTCCGATGATTTTCTGAAAGTCGAATTGCGGCAATTTTCCCGGGCAAGTCCACTTGGTCTGGTAATTGCGACAATGAAAGCACTTCAACCGCACACGCTCCTCAAACACCAAATCCCTGTGCCGAATGGGCACTGCTTCCATTGCCGGATACTTGACATGCAATATGTTCCTCAGTTCGTCAACACTCATTTTCCGTACGGTTATTTATCCAACGTCTGCAACGCTAGCCCTGTAGCCTCGCGTATAGCCCCCTGTCCGCCGGCCGTATTGAGCACACGTATACCCGGCACGTTAAGCACCTCAGGAACCGCGTTTGGAGGACACATTGGATAACCAACTGCTTGCAGTAGGTCGATATCATTCACATCATCCCCCACAAAGCACACTTCAGACAGCGTTATGCCCAGTTCACTGCATATATCCTCAGCAGCCTCACGCTTGGTGCGGAACGGAAGTTGCTGAGCCTCAGCCCTGGCCGGCGAATAACGGATAGTTGAATCCTGACCGGCTTTGCTGCCCGTATCGAGATACAGATAATCGAGATTGAGTTTGCGAGCCCGGTTGACTACCAGTTGCACCCGTTCGCTAGTCAGTATGCCGCATGGCACACCGGCCTGACGAAGCAGCATCATACCCATACCGTCATATACGCAAAAGCGCTTGAGCTCTGCTCCGTCGTTGCCGTAATACATCCCGCCATCGGTCATACAACCGTCAACATCTGTCAAAAACAATTTGACCATATTTCGCTGTTGTTTAATGTAGTATATCGTTAATTTGAATTAAACGTGCAAAGATACAAAAAATATTTGATATATGCAAATTTTGACATGATAATTATGGGAAAAATGAGATTTTTATGCCTATAAAATGCAAACACCGACTAACATTTTGCAGAAAGTAACGGAAAATGTGCAGTTTTTGCCGGGAATATTTGCAAATACAAAATTATTTTTGTACCTTTGCCGCGCTTTTAGAACAGAGGCCTCCGACCGAAGGCCCCATTTAATTGCGCAATAGCAGTAGACACGTCACCGAAATGGCAGAGGACAGCAAGAACATAGTATTGCGGCTCAACGAGTTGGAGCAAGGAAAGCACCATTTCGCATTCCACTTGGATGACGCGTACTTCAAGGCGATTGAAAATAGCGAAATCACCGGAGGAAACGTTGACGTTGAAGCTGACCTGCAATTGCGCGAAAGCGACTACAGCCTGCATTTAGCAGCCAAGGGCGAAGTACTGCTCATCTGTGACAGATGCCTTACGGATATGCCCTACCCTGTGGATGTTCAGGACGATATCCTGCCTGACGAGGAAGACGAACAAACCGATACACTCGACCTTGGATGGCTGGCTTACGAAACGATAACAATCAATCTTCCGCTGGTGCACAGTCACCCGGATGGTGAATGCACTCCCGATATGCAACAACTTCTCCAAGCTTTCGGGGTTCCCGCTACCAAAACAGAGTGGGACGACAGTCACCTCAGTAGCACTGCGGAACCCGAATGATTAGATAATAAGTATAACGAACAAATTGTAAATGATTAAATTGTAAATAATTATGGCACATCCTAAACGTAGACAATCGCACACCCGTCAAGCGAAACGTCGTACTCATGACGTAGCTAAGTTGCCCGCATTGGCTATCTGCCCGAACTGCGGCGCACACTACATCTACCACACTGTATGCCCCAGCTGCGGATACTATCGTGGTAAACTGGCGGTTGAGCAAGCTGCTGAAGCTTAAGTATTCGGCTGATTGCACGAAACAAATTGCGATGACGCAACAGACACGGACTCTGCCGGAAACATGCGACATGTATCGGTAGAGTCCGTTTTGAAAAAATCAAAGTAAAACGGACAGTTGGCAACGGACAGCTGAAAATAATACCATTACGCCTAAGCCCAAAATCCTAATTCAATAGTATTATGTACGACAACAATCGGTCTTCCAATTACAGACCTGCGTTCCGCCCCGATGCGAATCCGGGTGAGTACGCCAACAACAATGACCAACGTGCACCTCGTCAACGCACACGTATCGTTCGTAGCGGCAACTCCGTATACGGACGTCAAGCCGTTTCATCGTCATATCACCGTGGCGAAGGACAATATCACACAAATGCAGATGGAGCATATAGCCGTCCGCGCCGAGAGCAGCAGGGCGGACAATCCTACGGCAACCGCAGACAGGCTCCTGCAGGCAACAACTACGGCAATCGCGCTGCCCAAGGACAGAATCGCCCGGCACCGCAGCGACACAATAGCGTTTATTCGCAACGCAAACAGATTGAGTACCGCGAGCGCTACGAAGATCCTACAAAGCCCATACGTCTGAACAAGTTCCTCGCCAATGCAGGATTCTGTAGCAGGCGCGAGGCAGATGACTTCATCCAGGCCGGCGTAGTAACAGTCAACGGCGAAGTAGTTGACAGCCTTGGAGCAAAAGTACTGCCTACGGACAAAGTAATGTTTCATCATCAGCCCGTACGCCGCGAGCGTAAAGTGTACATTCTGCTCAATAAGCCCAAGAATTGTGTTACCACTACCGATGATCCCGAGGAGCGTCGCACCGTGATGGATATAGTGAAGAACGCCTGCTCCGAACGCATCTACCCGGTAGGTCGTCTCGACCGCAACACAACGGGTGTACTGCTGCTCACCAACGATGGTGATCTGGCATCCAAACTCACACACCCTAAATTCGGCAAAAAGAAAATCTACGCAGTAACCCTCGACCGCGATCTTGCAGAGGAAGATGAGATACTCATCCGTCACGGCATCACACTGGACGATGAGGAAATCATTCCCGATGCACTGGAGTTCACCGACAAAGACCGCAAACATCTTGGACTGGAGATTCACTCTGGCCAGAATCGTGTGGTTCGTCGCATATTCGAGAAAGTCGGTTACAAAGTTGTCACCCTTGACCGCGTGAGCTTCGCCGGACTTACCAAGCGCAATGTACCGCGCGGACGCTACCGCTTCCTGACCGAACGCGAGGTAGCAATGCTGCAAATGGGCGCATTCGAATAATACAAACTATCATGAGAAGGTTCTTCTTTATTGTATTGTGTGCGATGTGCGCTATGTGCGTGCAAGCGCGTACGATGTACAAGGCTGACGATAGTCGTATCACCTATGTCGGACGCACATTGACCAATGCTGATGGCGTGAGTTTTGACTACAGCGCCACATACGCACGCCTCACATTCACAGGCAACTACGCTGCGCTACATGCCTCTTCGGCAAGCCCGATAGAGTTCAACCTGTGGATCGATAGCCCGTTCGCCGCTGAACCGGACAAAATTATCCGGCTTGAGAGTAGCGACACCACTATTGTACTCTACTCCGCAAAACGCGACAAACGTGAGCATCAACTGCTTATCCAGCGCCGCGTGGAAGGCGAGCGAGGCATAACTACATTCCATAGTTTCGAACTGGAAGGCGAACTGCGCCAGGCTCCGGCATTGGCCGAGCGACAAATCGAATTTGTAGGCGACAGTTACACCTGCGGTTACGGCACGGAGAATAGCGTTCGCACCGACCCCTACACCATCGAAACGCAGAACCCTGCCAAAACCTATGCCGCTATTCTTGCGCGGTACTTCGGAGCCGATTATTGGACAATCTCACACTCCGGAATGGGTATCGCACGCAACTACAACAGTAAGTTTCCGGGATGGTATATGCCAGACCGATATACGCAGACCTTCGACTGCTCACGCGACAGCGCATGGGTGGCATCAACTCATCCGTTCAAACCGCAACTGACAGTTATCTATCTGGGAACAAACGATTTCTCCACTCGTTTGCTGCCACATAGAGAGGATTTTGTGGCGAACTATATCAAACTGCTCAAGAGCATCAAAGCCAACTACGGTGAGGATCATCCGATCCTGTGTGTGGCATCGAAAGCCAGTGAGCAGATGTTCGAATATGTGCGTGCCGCCGTGCATGACAGCGGAATGAAAAACGTCTATGCTGCCGGTCTGTTCGAAGGCATCCACTACAACACCAACGAAAATCTCGGTGCAAGTTGGCATCCCAACTATCTCGGACATCAAAAGATTGCTTACAGTCTACTTCCCTACGTAGCTACTCTGACTGGATGGGCAATCACAGACAAGCCCGTCAAATAGCACAAAATTATCCTTAAAATATCGCGCAAAAGTGCCGAAATGCACTTTTTTGTAAAAAAAGTCTCAAATTGTTTGCAAATTTGAGATTTTTTTTGTAACTTTGTGCCGTGGTTTGTGCGGTTTGCTTTTAATGCGCGCGCAAAGAACGAACAAAGAATGACCAGACTGAGTGTAAATATCAACAAGGTAGCCACCCTGCGCAACGCACGCGGAGGAAATGTGCCGAATGTAGAACAGTTCGCCAAAGACTGCGAACGATTCGGCGCACAAGGCATAACCGTCCATCCGCGTCCGGACGAGCGGCATATACGCCGCAGCGATGTATATGCCATCAGACGGTGCATACACACCGAGTTGAATATTGAAGGGAATCCCGAACCGGAGTTCGTAAAGATGGTTTGCGAAGTCAGGCCTGCACAAGTGACGCTTGTACCTGACGGTCACGACCAGTTAACATCGAACCACGGATGGGATACTATCGCTCACCGCGACTTTTTGACAGAGATAACTCGGCGTTTTCACGAGGCAGGCATACGAGTATCTATCTTCATCAACCCTGTTGCAGAAATGGTAGAAGGCGCCAAATCCGTCGAGGCTGACCGTGTAGAACTGTACACAGGGCCGTACGCAGAAATGTTTGAGCAAGCCCCTGAACAGGCAATAGCCATGTACCGCGATGCTGCACTCAAAGCCCGCGAGGTCGGATTGGGGCTGAACGCGGGTCATGACCTGAGTACAACCAACCTGCCCGCACTGATACACGCTTTCCCGTGGATTGATGAAGTCAGCATCGGTCACCAGCTGATAGCCGATGCGCTATACTGGGGAATAAAAGAGACGATACAGCGCTATCTCGCTTGCTGCAAATGAATAATCTAAAAAACTAATAATATGTTATTACAAATCGACACAACGGCTCTGGCTGAGCAATTTGCACCGGTACAGGAGCCTGCACAAGAGTCTATCAACCTGCTGACCATGGCGCAATATGGCGGCTGGATTATGGTTATCCTGGCTGTGCTGTTGGCATGGGCAATCTACATCTTCATTGAGCGACTGATTGTCCTACACAAAGCTACGAAAGAGGACAGCTCATTCATGGACCGCATCAAGGATTATATCCACGACGGTAAGATTGACTCTGCTCTGAACTTATGCAAACAAGCAGCCACACCTGCAGCTCGCATGATAGAGAAAGGCATAAGCCGTATAGGACGCCCGATGCAAGACGTACAGGTAGCTGTTGAGAACGTAGGTAACCTGGAAGTATCCATTCTTGAGAAAGGCCTGGTAATCATGGCCACTATCGCTGCAGGAGCACCGATGCTGGGTTTCCTGGGTACGGTTCTTGGTATGGTGCAAACGTTCTTCAATATGGCACAAAACGCAAGTGGCGTGATTGAAATGTCCGCATTAAGCGAAGGTATGTATCAGGCTATGGTAACTACCATCGGTGGTCTAATTGTTGGTATCATCGCGATGTTCATGTACAATTTCCTCGTTTCTCGCATCGACCGCGTTGTTCGTCAGTTGGAAGGTAAGACACTGGAATTCATGGACTTATTGAACGAACCTGCATAATCTTCACATTCAGAAATCTTCTAATCTTTAAATCCCTATGAGTTTAAAGAAACGAAATAAAGTCGAAGCCACGTTCGCCATGTCGTCGATGACGGACTTGATCTTCCTGTTGCTGCTGTTCTTCGTGATGGCAAGCACAATGTCGTCACCCAATGACATCAAGATCAATCTGCCGCAGGCTAAGGCGAAAACAAACACCAAACAGGTAGTGGCTAAAGTCAGCATCGACGAACTCGGCAACTATTTTGTAGCGCTGGGAAAAGAAAAACCTATTGCCATCGAGCCTGAGGACCTTGAGCCGTATCTGGCATCGGTACAACAACAGGATTCGGCCATGTATATAGCCTTACATGCTGACGAAGACATTGCTTACAAAGAGGTTGTTCGCGTACTGGATATTGCCAACAGCCATCATATGAAATTAGTGATAGCCACCAGAAATGGGAAGTAATGGACGACAACAAAAAAGCTAAAATAGAATCAGGTTTGCTGACAGCGGCTATTATGGCGCTGCTCTTGCTGATGTTGTGGTACGTATCCGTTGAGGCACCACGCGAGACAGAAGAAGAGGGCGTTGAGGTAGCGTTCGGCGACAATGAGAACGGTGGTGGCGCTGAGCCCGAAGCTGTGCCGATGCCCGCGGAGCCTGTCACGCAAGCGCCGCCTCCAACACCGCAAGCACCTTCGGAGAACGACTTGGTTGTTCAGGACGACGAAGAGTCACTGGCTCTGGCCAAGCAACGTGAGGAAGAGCGCAAGCGCCGTGCAGAACAGCAGGAACTCATCCGCAAGCAACGTGAGGAACAGGCTCGCTTGGAAGCCGAACGCCGAGCAGAAGAGCAGAGGTTGGCTGAAGAGCGCGCACGGCAAGCTGCTATCGAGCAAGAAAAACGCGACAAAGCCGCAGCCTTAGGCGGACTATTCGGAAACAACCAGCAGGGTGCACAAGGCAGCGGCACTACGCAAGGTGCTTCGCAACAAGGCTCGCAGAACCCTGTCGGTCATGGCTCGATGGGTGGCAACAGTTGGAGCCTGGCCGGACGAAACATCAAAGCACTGCCTAGACCTTCCACACAGTTCAATCAAGAGGGACGTGTGGTTGTGGATATTCAAGTCAACAGCGAAGGCAAGGTGATTTCCGCTACCATTGGCGAAGGCACGACCGTCAGCGACTACCAGACACGCCAAGTGGCATTGGAGGCAGCACGCAAAGCAGAATTTTCTGCATCCGACAACAAGATTCAAGTAGGAAAAATTACATATACTTTCAAATTGAACTAAGTATGAACTATCTCTTTCTTGACAACGGCTTCGAGGAGATCGAGGCGCTGACCACAGTCGATCTGTTACGCCGTGCTGGCGTAGAACTGACAACTGTTGCCATCCGAGGCAATATACAAGTAACAGGCGCTCATCAGATAATCGTTCACGCCGACCGGCTATTTGAAGATTGCAATTTCGCAGATGCAGAGATGCTTATCCTGCCGGGTGGAGCTGCCCACCTGGAGAACCACGAAGCATTGTGCAACCTGCTCAAAAAGCATAATGCGGAAGATAAACTTATAGCAGCTATATGCTACGCACCTTCTGTGCTTGGCCGCCTGGGAATACTCGAGGGCAAACAGGCCACATGCTACCCGGGATTTGAATCATTCCTCGGCGAGAGTTACATAGGCGGACTGGTAGTGGAGTCGAAAAACATCATCACTGCCAAAGGTCCCGGACTCAGTAGTGATTTTGCGTTCTGCATAATCGAGAAACTCAAAGGGTCGGAGGTTGCAGATGCTGTATATGATGCCGCACAATACTAGTAAACTAATTTATCAGTCTGCAGTTAACCAGATACAGGTCAGCTAGCCGACTATAAACAATTAAAATATCAATAACCAAAAATAACAAAACAACAATGAAAAAAATCTTTACCTTTATAGCAGTCATCCTGTTCAGCGCAGGTATGTTTGCTCAAGATGTTGACAAAGCGACAGTAGAAGGTCAGGCAGCCGCAGCCAAGAATGCAGCCGGCGACTTGAAAGCCATTGATACCGGTGAGAAAGCCTGGAAGTTTGATGGGACAGTAGGTTTGAACGCAGCCGCTACAGGTCTGGTAAACTGGGCTGCCGGCGGTAATAACAACGTCAACGGTGTGGCATACGCCAAGTTGCATCTCCTATACCACAAAAATGCTATCGCTTGGGAGACGAACTTTGACACCGATTTCGGACTCTCTTATATCGACCAACCCGAAGATCCGTTCCAGAAGTCCAGTGATAATATCAAGCTCGCGACGAAATTTGGTTGGGAATTCAAGGAGAATTGGTATCTGACCGCACTCGGAAGTTTCCAAAGCCAATACGCTTTAGGTCGCAGTTATGAGGCAGGTTACAATCCTGCAATATCCAAGTGGCTCGCTCCTTCGTACACCGATATCTCGATAGGTATCGACTGGAAGAAGAGCGTGAACGGTGCAGATTTCTCTGTATATCTGTCACCTATCGCAGGTCGTATATCTACCGCCTGGGTTAGCAATGCAATGAACGCAAAGATCAACCAAGAATATGCCGATGAGTTCGGTGCGCTTGGTACTTACGACTTCCGCAGCGACTTGCAACAACGCTATGGCACGTATGCATATGCTAAGGAGGCTGTAACTGTCAACGGAGTAGATTATATAGCAGGTGATAAAATTCCTCGCGACTTCCGCGCTGAATTCGGTTTGTCTTTCAAGGGCGCTATCGCATACAAGTACGAAAATCTGACACTGAGCACTACGCTCGGCTTGTTCACCCCGTATCAGGGAAAAGGTTTTGACCTGAAGGAAAAGTTTGACGAATCCTACGGTGCAGGCGCATGGGACGCACAGGCTGATGCTGACAAGTATTTCCAGTACTCCAACAACAACCGCCAGTTCGGTCACTTCGATGTTGACTGGGACGTGGCTATCAGCTATCAGTTCCTCAAAGTGCTGAATGTCAGCCTTTCCACCAACATGAAGTACTATCCCGGTGTGCTCATCGCTGACAAGAACGGTGACCTCAAGGAGCGCGTACAATTCAAGTCGGTTCTTGGCTTGGGTATCGGATATAGCTTCTAATACAAGAATCACAACGTGGAGCAACTACAGGAGATAGAGCAGAACGTATCACGTCTCGTCGAGGCTTACAAGCAGGCGAGACGTGAGAACGCTGCTCTGCAAGAACAACTCAAGCAGCAAAACGACGAATTGTTCGTTCTGCGAACACAAATCAAGCAAACCCAAACTGACTTGAGAAACCTGCAGATAGCACATGCTTTAACTGTGGATTCTCCACAACGGCAAAAAGCCAAGAACCATATCCAATCCATCATTGCCGATATAGATCGGACTATTGATGTATTGAAGCACTAAATCACTATGGCCGAACAAACTCCAAGCACACTGAATATCACCCTGCAGGTTGGTGATCACACGTTGCGCTTTCCGGTAGCATGGAATGAAGAGAAGTACTATCGTGACGCAGTCGCACACCTTAATCAGCGGTTTCAGTACTATAGTTCTGGCATGAAGAACAAGTCTGCAGAGCAGATTTGGGTATATGTCGCATTGGAAGCGGCAGTCAATCTGCAGCGAGAGAATGCACGATACGACATCGAACCCGTAATGCAACGCATAAACACTATCAATCAAACAATTATCGACGCGCTCGCTGATGACGCGTCCAATACAACACAACAACTATGACCCCTACAATGATAACCCTCATTGCAATCGCAGCGTTCCTGTGTGGAGCGACAATCTGCTTCTTCGTGTGCCGATTTGCACGCAACGGATTATTCAGAAAGGCACTCGCTGAAGCTGAGATTATCAAGAAGAACAAGATTGTCGAGGCTAAGGAGAAATTCATTGCACTGAAGGCCGAGCACGAGAATATGGTTCGCCAGCAAGAGCAGAAACGCCAGCAAGCCGACCAACGTCTGCAACAACGTGAGCAGCAACTCAACCAACGACAAGGCGAACTGCAGCGACAGCAGAATGAATTGCGAAACCGTACGCAACAGATTGAGAAACAACAGCAAGTAATCGATTATAAGACTGCCGAAACCGACAAACTGCACCAGCAAGCCCAACAGCAGTTGGAGGAACTGTCAGGCATGTCAGCCGAGGAGGCTAAGAAGCAACTCGTTCAAAGCCTAAAGGACGAAGCACGTACCGAAGCGATGTCCTTCATCAACGAGACGATGGACGAAGCCAGACTCAACGCCAACCTTGAGGCAAAGAAAGTAATCATCAAAACCATCCAACGCGTGGCATCCGAAGCCGCGGTAGAGAACGCAGTCAGTGTGTTCCATATCGACAACGACGAAGTCAAAGGCCGCATCATCGGTCGCGAAGGACGTAACATCCGTGCTCTGGAAGCCGCTACGGGTGTGGAGATCGTTGTAGATGACACACCTGAGTGTATCACGCTCAGCGCTTTCGACCCCATTCGCCGTGAGATTGCACGCCTCAGCCTGCATCAACTCGTGCAGGACGGACGAATACACCCGGCACGTATTGAGGAAGTGGTTGCCAAAGTCACACAGCAGATCGAGGAAGAGATCGTTGAGATAGGCAAACGCACAACCATAGACCTGGGCGTGCATGGGCTGCACCCAGAGCTTATTCGTCTGGTTGGCAAGATGAAGTACCGTTCATCGTACGGTCAGAATCTGCTGCAGCACTCGCGCGAGACAGCTAACCTCTGCGCCACCATGGCATCGGAACTTGGCCTGAACCCGAAAACAGCACGCCGCGCAGGTCTGCTGCACGATATCGGCAAAGTAGCTGACGAAGATTACGAGTTGCCACACGCAGAGGTAGGCATGAAACTATGCGAGAAGTATGGCGAGAAACCCGAGATCTGCAACGCCGTCGGTGCTCACCACGACGAGATAGAGATGGACACACTCATCGCACCCATCGTGCAGGCGTGCGATGCCATATCAGGTGCGCGTCCGGGCGCACGGCGCGAGATTGTGGAGACTTACATTAAGCGACTGAAAGATCTGGAGAATATAGCCATGTCGCATGAGGGTGTCATCAAGACCTACGCTCTGCAGGCAGGACGCGAACTGCGCGTGATTGTGGGTGCTGACAAGATCAGCGACAAAGATACCGAACTACTCTCATACGATATAGCCAAGAAGATTCAGGACGAGATGACATACCCGGGTCAAGTCAAGATTACCGTCATCCGAGAGACACGTGCCATCTCGTATGCCAAGTAAACGCAACCAACTAACGATTAATGGCTGATAGCCCCTATGGCTGACAGTCGCCAATTATCCCACATATGGAAAACGAAAAACAAACCATCGTAGAACAACTGCGAACCTTATTGAGTGAAGGAGATGTAACTGCTATCAAAGAGCAAGTAGCCGAACTGAAGAACCACTTCTATCGCATCGTACATCAGGAGCAAGAAGCATTACGCAAAGCGGCAGAAGAAGCCGGCGAGACGTTTGAGGCTGCAGCCGACGAGACGGAAGAGGCGTTTCGTCAGTTATTGAGCGACTACAAGGTTCGTCGCGATGAACTTCTCAAAAAACAAACGGCCGAACAGGAGCAGAACCTGCTGCGCAAGGAGAATATCGTTGCGCAGATGAAAGAATTGGCTAATCCCGAGACGGCTGACGTGATGGCCGATTTGAAAAAGATGCGCGACCTGCAGGCAGAGTGGAAAACCATCGGTCAGGTGCCCGCGCCCAAAGTACAGGAACTGTGGCGTCAGTACAATCTGTATCAGGAGCAGTTCTACGACTTGGTGAAAATCAATATCGAACTGCGTGACTTGGATTTCAAGCGCAACCTTGAACTCAAGACAGCACTATGCGAAAAAGCAGAAGCGCTGGACGCCAATCACAACATCGTTGAGGCTAATCGCCAGTTGCAGCAGTTGCACAACGAGTGGTCGGAAATAGGTCCGGTTGCCCGTGACCAGCGCGAAGCACTCTGGGAGCGCTTCAAAGCGGCTTCTACGGTTATCAACAAGAAGCATCAGGCGTACTTTGATGCTCTGCACCAGCGCGAGGAAGAAAATTTGCAGAAGAAGCAGGCGCTTATCGAGCGACTGAAAGCCATCGACCTGACCAAACTCAAGTCCAACAAGGCTTGGGAAGAGGCGGCTGAACTTGTACAATCCATACAGCAAGAGTGGCGCACCATAGGTTTTGCACCAAAGAAGTTCAACCAGTCAATCTACGACGAGTACCGCGCCTTGTGCGAACAGTTCTACAAGAGCAAAGCGGGATTCTACAAATCTACCCGCGATATGTTCTCCGAGAACCTGAAGCTCAAACGCGAACTACTGGCTAAAGCGGAAGAACTCAAGTCCAGTCAGGAGTGGCAAGAGGCTACACAGGCATTCGTAGAATTGCAAGAGAAGTGGAAGAAAGTAGGTCCTGTAGCACGCAAATATTCCGACGACATCTGGAAGCAGTTCACTGCAGCTTGCGACTCATTCTTTGAGGCCAAACGTGAAGCTACCAAGCAGGAGCGTGAAGCGTTTAAGCAACGCCGCGAGAAGGCTGCGGAGAAATGGCACAAGAGCCTTGACAATCTTACCGACCGCAACAGACTGATTCGCATGTACGAGAATCTGCAGGCTGAAATTCGCACTGCGGAGAACAATATCATGTTCTTTACCTCCAAGAGCGGCAATGCACTTGTAGCAGGGTTGCAAAAGAAGATTGACGAGCTCAAGAAGCAAGCCGAAGAGATTGAAAACAAAATCAACGAGATGGAATAATGAGTACTATCATCCGCTATCATGAGGTCAGCATCCATCAGTCAGAGCAAATTGTACTGAAGGATATCAATCTGGAGATTGGTGAGGGCGAGTTTGTCTACCTGCTAGGACGTGTAGGTTCGGGCAAATCGTCGTTCATGAAGACCATGTACGGCGAACTGCCTATAGCCTCCGGAGAAGCACAGATTTTGGATTATGATCTGGCTAAACTGCGCAGGAAGCAAGTTCCTTATCTGCGCAGGAAACTGGGTGTCGTATTTCAGGACTTCCAGTTGCTTACCGACCGCAATGTCGAGGAAAACCTGCTGTTTGTGTTGCGCGCTACGGGTTGGAAAGATAAGAACGCCATGAAGTCACATGTGATGGATGTTCTGGACCAGGTTGGCATGGCCAACAAAGCTTACAAAATGCCCTATCAGCTCTCTGGAGGCGAGCAACAACGTGTGGTCATCGCACGCGCACTACTGAACATGCCTTCGCTGATTCTTGCCGACGAGCCTACAGGTAATCTTGACCATGAGACTGGCAAAGAAATCATGGATTTGCTGTATAGTATATCCAAAGCCGGCATCACGATTATCATGTCCACGCACAATATCATCTGGCCGGAACAATACCCCGGACGCAAACTCTACTTCGCAGACGGCAAGATAACGGAAGAATAATAACCGTTTTTTGCATGAACATTTGCAAAATTCACAAACATTTTGTACTTTTGCAGCCCATTTTGAAAAAGTAACAATAATTTATAAAATAAATCTGGATCAGCGAGAAAGGAGGTGTAATGCAATGATCATCGTACCTGTTAAGGAAGGCGAGAACATCGAGCGCGCGATTAAGAAATTCAAACGTAAATTCGATAAGACCGGTGTCATCAAGGAGCTGCGTCGTCGCCAGCAATTCGAGGCTCCGAGCCAAATCAAACGTGTGAAGATGGCTCATGCAAAGTACGTACAGCAATTGCACGTCAACGACGAAATTTAATCGTCCGCCTCTATCTACTGCAATCCCACATTGATATCAATCAGTGTGGGATTGCTTATTATATATCTGTTTCATCTCAACCATGACGCGTCAATGAGTATTTATACCACATTTATACACTATATATACTACGTATATATAATAACATATCACGCACAGAATTTAGTGCGTGATAAGTGCGTCGTTAGTACGTAATAAGTGCGTGATAAGTACGTCATTGCGGGTCAATAGTGCCGAAGACTCACGCATTGCATTGCGCAGGCTTCAGGGATATACGCTTGCGCTCGCGGTCGATGTTGAGAACCTCAACACTTAGATGCTGATGCAGCGCAAGAGGTTTGCCACGGAGCTGCGATACGTGAATCAATCCGTCTTTATGGATACCCAGATCAACAAATGCGCCAAAATTGCTAATGTTCGTCACTATACCTGGCAGTGTCATGCCTTCCTGCAGATCATCGATAGTATGCACCGTGTCGGAAAAATGGAACTCCTCAATCTGCTCACGCGGGTCACGCGACGGTTTGTCCAGTTCGTGCCAAATATCCTGCAAGGTTGGCAGCCCAACCTGCTCGGTCACATAATCCTCCAGTCGCACTTCTTTTCCTGCCTGCTTGGCTTGCTGCAGTTGGGCAGCAATT
Organism: Paludibacteraceae bacterium; assembly: GCA_017525455.1. Lineage (GTDB taxonomy): Bacteria > Bacteroidota > Bacteroidia > Bacteroidales > Paludibacteraceae > Colicola. Next base: position 33,118 of record JAFXSS010000081.1, on the reverse strand, counting down.
GCATAACTCTCAGGGTGGACAGCTGTGTTATCCAACGGATTAGCGCCTCCGGCAATACGCAGAAACCCTGCACATTGCTCAAAAGTTTTCTGTCCCATCTTGGGCACCTGCATCAACGATTGGCGATCGCGGAACGCTCCATGCTCTGCCCGATAGTTGACTATGTTTTGTGCCAGCACCGGCCCCACGCCGGATATATACGTCAGCAGGTGCTTGCTGGCAGTATTGACATCCACACCGACATAGTTAACTACACTCTCCACCGTTTGATCCAGGCTCCTTTTGAGTTCCGTCTGATCCACATCGTGCTGGTACTGCCCTACTCCTATACTCTTCGGGTCAATCTTCACCAGTTCCGCCAATGGATCCATCAGCCTGCGACCAATACTCACTGCCCCGCGAACGGTCACATCCTTGTCAGGAAACTCCTCGCGGGCAATCTTCGATGCCGAATAAACCGACGCACCGCTCTCACTCACTACAAATATGCCGATAACTGATTGCTGATGACTGGTAACTGACCGCACAAAAGCCTCTGTCTCACGGCTCGCAGTACCGTTGCCGATTGCAATTGCCTCAATCTGATAGTCATGCAATGCTTTGTTAAGAATAGTCTCTGCCTCACTACGTTTGCTGACCGGAGGATGTGGATAGATTGCCGTATGATAGAGCAAGTCGCCCTGTGCTGACAAACAAACGAGCTTGCAGCCCGTACGGAATCCTGGGTCGAGCGCCAAAACACGTTTCTGCCCAAGGGGACTTTCCAACAGCAATTGGCGGAGATTGGTGGCAAACACGCGAATCGCCTCAGCGTCTGCTTTTTGCTTCGACGAGGCGGCAAACTCCGTCTCAATGGCAGGTTTGAGCAGTCGTTTGTAACTATCCTCCATCGCCTGCTCGACCTCATAGGCTGCATTGGAATTGTTACGCAGCCATATGCGGGCAAGTTTGTCCAACGCCTTTTCCTGGTCGCAACATATATCAGCGCGAATGAACCCTTCTGTCTCTGCACGGCGTATAGCCAGTAACCGATGCGAACTGATACGCTTGAGCGGCTCTTCCACACGGAAATACTCGCGATAGTTCATTGCCTCCTGAGCACGTTGTTCGGTGAGTTGCTTGATTTCCTTTGTCCTAATCATGGCTGTGTACGCAAACTCCCTGCGCACGGCATTACGCGAACGCTCGTCCATACTTATCTGCTCGGCAATGATGTCTCGTGCGCCCTGCAGAGCCTCATCAGGCTGACCGTAATGTTGTGCCTCAAGGCGGCAATCGATACGCGGGTCTTGCTTCAGTAGCAGGTCAGCCAAGGGTTGCAGACCCTGCTCACGGGCTTTGTCGGCACGCGTCTTTCGATGAGGCTTGTAAGGCAGATAGATATCTTCGAGTTCAACGGCATCCTCGCAGGCCTCTATACGTTCACGCAGTTCGGGCGTAAGTTTGCCCTGCTCATCGATAGTGGAGAGAACCGTCTGCTTACGTTGCTCCAGTTCCTCCAGACGATTGTACTCTGTTTGGATAGCAGCGATCTGCACCTCGTCAAGCGAGCCTGTGCGCTCCTTGCGGTAACGCGCTATAAACGGGATTGTTGCACCCTCGCGGAGCAAACTGATGACGGCCAGTATCTGCTTTTCGCCCAGGCAAAGACGATGACTGATGACAGAGGATATATTCATATGCAAATTGTTAACGGTAATTGTGTATCGGGTTATCAAAAAAGCCATGCAAAGATACTAAATTTTACACATTAAAGCAAATTATTTGCAACAAAAGTAAAAATATGTGTAAAATATTTGCAAATACAATATTTTTTTTGTATCTTTGTTTCGAAAATGCGTTAGTGCAACTAATTATTCTGTTTCGTATGCAAACTCGCATCTCTCACATGCTTATGTTGTGCCTGTTGCTGTTGGCATTCTTTAGCACGCGCCTATCGGCACAAACGCCTGAATTTCCTGAAGATCCGGGCAATCTGTATATCCCGTCAGTTATTATAATAATGGGCGATACGGTTGATGTGTCGGATACTACGACAGTCGACAAGGTGATCGATGTGCTCAACGACTCGACAATCCTGTACGACACCGAGGAAAATGTCCTTACGCTGACCAATGTTGAACTGACAGCCGGTGACAGTACGGTTACCGCCATCAGTTATGAGGGCTCGGAAACTTTGGTAATTGTTCTGTGCGATACTTCATCCATCCTGGCGGATACAGTTATCACGTCACAATCCGACATTATCATTACCGGTGACGGTCTATTGGTTGCCGAGGGCATCGTTCCTATCGCCGGTGCTCCCACCGCTACTATCACGTTTGACTCGGTAAGTATGTACGTTCGCTCGGTTCCATCCCCGCAGGCACTGCGCCGACGCATTCGCTACGGAAAGAAATTGGACGAGACCGGCGGTCCTGCATTATCTGGCTTTGCATCAGCCGACTTCAACAAGACCGCAATCACGCCGCCCGATGCCGAGTATGGCGAAGTGGAGATGGAAGAGTCGGCTGGCAGTGGCACTATCAATTGCCTGTACGTAGTAAATGAGAATGGCGAGATCGACGTGCTCAGTGAGTTTGAACTGACAGCCGAGGATGACAATCTGGAAGACGCACTGCCTAACGTCAAAGTTCGTCACGCCTTGGACTTGACTCAGCCTGTGTACAACATTTTGGGCATACAGGTTGGCGCAAACTACAAGGGTATAGTCGTTCAGCAGGGGCAAACCTATCTGCTGAAGTAAGCAATAAACGCAAGTAACATTAATCCCTATAGATTATGAAAAAGTTCTCTACTCTTACAGCTATCTTTGCTATGTTATTCAGCGCATCAATGGTAGCACAGAATTTCCCCGGTGACCCGGGTACAGTAGTTGTTGACTTGGAAACAGTAGCAGTCGATCAGACTGGTGACTCCATCCCCGGGCAAGCACCGACAGGTGCCGGAGCATATAGCCTGGGTGATACAGTTATGGTTACTGCACGCACTATTCCGGGTTACACCTTCACTTCTTGGGACAACCAGTCGACCGACAACCCGCTGCAGGTTATCATGGATGCAACGAAGTCCGTTACAGCCTTCTACAACCACGATCTGTACACAGTAACGTTCCTCAACGCCGACAGCACTGCTCTTTCGTCAGCCCAGTACTACTACGGCGATCCGCTGCCCAGCATTCAAGATCCTACTTTGCAAGCTACCGCGCAATATACATTCGTATTTGCCGGTTGGAGTCCGGAACGTGACTCTATCGTAAAAGGTGAGACTACGTACATTGCTCAGTATGACACGATTGTCAATCGTTATGTTGTTAAGTTCTTTGATTACGATGAGACCGTACTCAAGACAGACACACTCGACTACGGCACTATGCCTACCGCTCCTACGGGTATGAATCGTCCGGCTGAGCAAGGTATAGCTTACACCTTCTCGGGTTGGGAGCCTGAATTGCACGCTGTTGAGGGAGATGAGAACTATACCGCTACCTACGAGGAGACAGAGCTCCAGTACAGCATAATTGTCATCTGCGGCACAGATACAACAATTCAGCAGTCAGTGACATACGGCACAGAGGTGACCATCTATCCTACCGAGCCGGCCGAACAGCACTTCACACAATGGTCTGACGGCAATACCGATCTGCAGCGCATGGTTACCGTTACACAGGATACCGTGTTCACAGCATTGTTTGCCGATTCGTACATCGACATACCTGTTGCTGCTAACGCCTGGACATTCTTCTGCCTGCCGGAAATCATGATTGGCGACGGCTGGCAGACGGAGATGCTCATCACCGACTCTCTGGCAAACGTTGCTTGGGGTACATACAGCGGCGAGTTGCGTGCCAGCGCACAATCCGGCTGGATGACCCCCGAGGAGTTCTATGCTAAGCAAGGTTACATCATCTACAGCACAAAAGCCGGCATGCTCCGCTTGAACGCTTACCCTGAAATGGTTGCAACAGAGGCTGTCGATGTTATGCTGCAAGAATTCGAGTCAGCTCACGCCGAAAACGCCAACTGGAACTTCATCGGTAACCCGTACAACGTAGCTATCGAGGCTTCGGCTATCATCTTCCCGGACACCGCAGAGCTCACTGCTACGATGTGGAACGGAACAGGTTATGACAACGAACTGCTCAGCAGCGCTTCGCTGGCATTCCAACCGATGCAGGCATTCTTCATCCAGACTCCGGGTGAGTTCATGATCACGTTCGACAAGAACGCCAATCCTGCTCCGGCACGTCAGGCTCCGGCACAGGTTGAAGAGAACAGCCGCGTGGATATTGAGGCTACAGCAGGTGGATATACCGACAAATCGCGTATCATCTTCCGTTCAAACTCCAGCGTGAAGTACGAGGCAGGCCGTGATGCATCGAAGTTCATGACTTCTACCGCACCTATCCAGATGTACTTCATCGATGTAGATAACATCGAGTGCGCACAGATGGTTCGTCCGGCTGGTGAGGACAATATCCGTCTCGGCTACATGCTCCGTGAAGCAGGCGAGATCAACATCGAGATGCCGGTTTATGCTAACGACTACGAGTTGTATGATACACGTAGCGGCCGCACATACGACCTGTACGAGAAAGTGACCATCTACTCTGAGGCCGGTACATACAACAATCGTCTCGAGTTGCGTCCGGTAAAGAAAGTTGTTACCGCTATTGACAACAGCACTGTTGGTTCAACTACCAAGTTGTTCATCAACGGACAGCTCTACCTCATCCGCGACGGCAAGATCTATAGCGTACAAGGTGTTGAGGCCAAGTAAGCAAAGTTTGCAAAGACAATAAGCGTATCAAATATCAAACATACGCTGCCAAAACAAGCGTCACGCAATCGCGTGGCGTTTGTTTGTCTCAAACTTGTCTGTTCTAATTATAATTGCGCTTGCAAAAGTGCAACAATTTTCACAAGTGCAGATATAATTATCTGCAGAAAATTTGCAAATGTGAGTTTTTTTTAGTAATTTTGTAAGTTTTTGGATTACAACACGAATAATTATCAATTACTATATGGAAAAAGATAGACTACGCAAATTGATTGCGATATGGTTTGACGAAGACATCCGCGACGGCGACCACACATCACTCAGTTGTATACCAGCCGATGCACAAGGTTGCCAGCAGTTGATTATCAAGGAAGATGGCATCTTGGCCGGTGTGGAAGTAGCTAAGGAGATCGTCAATTATTTCGATCCCGAATGCCGCTTCGAGCAGTTCCTGCACGACGGTGACCAAGTGAAGAAAGGTGATGTAGCTTTCCGCGTATATGGCAAGGAACTCAGTCTACTGCAGATAGAACGTACGATGCTCAACGTGATGCAGCGTATGTCCGGTGTTGCAACCACGGCACATCGCTATCAGAGCTTGATTGCCGATACCGGCTGCCATGTGCTGGATACACGCAAGACCACTCCGGGACTGCGTTATCTGGAGAAGGAAGCTGTAGCTCTCGGCGGAGGCATGAATCACCGTATAGGTCTGTTTGACATGATTCTGCTGAAGGACAACCATGTGGATTTTGCCGGAGGCATAACCGCTGCGCTGACTCGTGCGCGCGACTATTGCAAGGCCAAAGGCAAAAACCTGAAGATAGAGATAGAGGTTCGCAACGATGCCGAATTGGCGGAAGCGTTAAGCACAGGTATCCCCGACCGCATTATGCTGGACAACTATACTCCTGCACACACCGTAGAGGCTGTAAAGACCATCCGCGAGTGGGAGAAGAGTCACCGCAAAATGGAGATAGAGAGCTCGGGTGGCATAACCATCGACACGCTGCGCGACTATGCACTCACCGGCGTGGACTTCGTGAGCGTTGGCGCTCTCACCCACTCTTACAAGTCGCTCGACATGTCTTTCAAGGCAGTCAAATAATTGTAGATAATTGTTGGTAATTGTTGACCTATATGACCGTACAAGATAAACTTACCGCATTACGCGGACTAATGCAGCAGGAGGGGCTGAGCGCATATATCGTGCCGAGCACTGACCCGCATGCATCGGAATATATGGCCAGCCACTGGACTGAAGTGTGCTGGCTCACATCGTTCACCGGGGAAGCCGGCACTGCTGTTGTGACATCGGATCAGGCACTGCTCTGGACCGATAGTCGCTACTACCTGCAGGCAGGCATTGAGTTGGAAGGTACAACCGTCAGCCTGATGCGCGAGTCGGACATCGACTGCCCTAAGATTGCAGAGTGGCTGATCAGCAATCTGCCGAATTCTGCTGAACACCCCTGCGTAGGCGTCAACCCTGAGATGTGGAGCGTAGACGGCTACAAGAAATTGAAGGAACAACTGGCGGAAGCAGGAATAGGATTGAAATCCGTTGACTTGATTCGTCCGCTGTGGAAAACAGTCCCGAAGCACGATGCTTGCGAAAATCCCGAAAGCCGCCCGGCAATCCCTACTACCCCATTCTACGAGTTCGATACCCGTTATGCCGGCGAAAGCGTGCATAGCAAACTGCAGCGGATTCGCGCCAAATTACATGACAAGAAGGCTGACGCAATGGTCGTAAGCGCGCTGGACGAGATAGCATGGGTGCTGAACATCCGCGGCAATGATGTTGAATACAACCCTGTAGTAATCAGTTATCTGGTACTGGAACAGGACAAATGCACGTTGTTCGTGCTGCCGGAAAAAGTGACCAAAGAGGTTTCCGCCTACTTGCGCGCCAATGACATTACCATCAAAGATTACGGCGATGTGTTTGCTTACCTTGGCATGCTCAACGGAACAATACTATACGACGGAGCTAAGGTCAACGAGGCTCTGTACGAGGCCATCAACGCCGGGGCAAAGAAGGTAAATGCACAATCGCCTATCCTTGTGGCTAAGTCTCATAAGAATGATATAGAGCTAGCCGGTGTGCGTCGCGCAATGGAGCAGGACGCAGTAGCACTGACGCGGTTCTTCCGCTGGCTGGAGAGCAAGGATACACGTGACAAGATGGCAGAAGGCAAACTGACCGAGTGGGATCTGATGGAACAACTGCACCAGTACAGACTGATGGGGAAGACCTTCACCGAAGAGAGTTTCGGCACGATAGCCGGCTATCAGGGGAACGGTGCCATTGTGCATTATGCTGCCACGGAAGAGACGGCGGCTACGGTTTATCCTAAAGGTATGCTGCTATTGGACTCCGGTGGACAATATCTGGACGGTACAACCGACATCACGCGTACCGTATGGCTCGGTGGAGATATACCTGCACAAGCCAAACGCGACTATACCTACGTGCTGAAAGGACATCTAATGCTCGGACATATACGTTGGCCGCGCGGCACACGCGGTAACCAGATTGACGCACTGGCCAAACAATATATGTGGCAGGCTGGCATCACCTACGGGCATGGCACAGGTCACGGCGTAGGACACTTCCTGGGTTGCCACGAAGGACCGCAGAACATCCGCACGGATATGAATCCCACAGTACTTGAACCCGGACAGATCTGTTCGGACGAGCCGGGCATCTACCGCACCGGCAAATGGGGTATACGCACGGAGAATCTGGTAGTAGTAACTCCCGTTGACAGCACGAAGGAAGCTACGACAGAAGATGAGTGGTTGACATGGGAAACGCTCACGCTCTGCCCATACGACACGACACTCATCGACTTCAGTTTGCTCACCAAGCAGGAACGCCAATGGCTGAACGATTATCACGCCGAGGTTTATCGCCGCATCAGCCCGCTGCTGAACGAAGATGAAGCATTGTGGCTTGCTGACAAGTGCAAAGCAATATAAAATCAAATGGTAATTGATCCAATAGTAAATGACTATATGACACTCGAAGAAACACTCAAGCAACAAGTCACAGCGGCAGTCAAGACTCTATATGGCATTGACGCTGACGACAAACAGATACAACTGCAGAAGACCCGTCCGGAGTTTGAAGGAAACATTACGCTGGTAGTGTTCCCGTTCGTCAAACTTGCCCGCAAAGCACCCGCACAGGTAGCCGAAGAGATTGGCAAAGCAATGACGGACAGTGCCATTGTGTGCGAACCGGTCATCGAAAAGTACAATGCGGTACAAGGCTTCCTGAACATGAGCATTGCCCCATCGTTTTGGATCGAGCAACTCGAAGCTATCGCTGCTGACGCAAACTACGGCCAACAGTCCGACCGCAATAAACTGATGATGGTCGAGTATTCATCGCCTAACACCAACAAGCCGCTGCACCTTGGTCATGTCAGAAACAACCTGCTCGGCTCAAGCATTGCACGCATTCAGGAGGCTAACGGCTGGAAGGTGGTGAAGACGAACATTGTCAACGACCGCGGCATACACATCTGCAAGTCGATGCTTGCTTGGTTGAAATTCGGCAATGGCGAAACACCGGAGTCATCGGGCAAGAAAGGCGATCACCTGATAGGCGATTACTACGTACGTTTTGACAAAGAATATCGCAAGCAGGTAGCCGAACTGATGGCCGGTGGTATGAGCGAGGATGATGCCAAACGCGAAGCTCCGCTGATGAAAGAGGCACAAGCCATGCTGCTGAAGTGGGAGCAAGGCGACAAAGAAGTACGCGAGCTCTGGGCAAAGATGAATAGTTGGGTATATGCCGGTTTTGACGAGACGTACAAAATGATGGGAGTCAGCTTCGACAAGATTTACTACGAGTCGAACACCTATCTGGAAGGTAAGAAAGAAGTAGAACGCGGTCTGCAAGAAGGATTATTCTATCGTCGTGAGGACGGTTCGGTTTGGGCGAACCTCACCGCTGACGGCTTGGACGAGAAACTGTTGCTTCGCTCGGATGGCACGTCCGTATATATGACACAGGATATAGGCACGGCCAAGCTGCGTTATCAGGATTACCCTATTGACAAAATGGTATATGTTGTAGGCAACGAGCAGGAGTATCACTTCAAAGTACTATCGCTACTATTGGACAAATTGGGATTCCCGTTTGGCAAAGAACTTGTGCATTTCTCCTACGGTATGGTTGAACTGCCTAACGGCAAGATGAAGAGCCGCGAAGGAACAGTAGTTGATGCCGATGATCTGATGGAGCAGATGATTCAGGATGCCAAAGAGATCAGCAAAGACAAAGTCAATACCCTACCCGACATCACCGAGGCGGAAGCCAATGAGATTGCACGAAAAGTTGGTTTGGGAGCGTTGAAATACTTTATCCTGAAAGTTGACCCACGTAAGAACATGTTGTTCAATCCCGAAGAAAGCATTGATTTCAACGGTAACACCGGTCCGTTTATACAATATACATACGCGCGCATACAAAGCGTGCTGCGTAAAGCAGAAACCGGCAGTCGGCTATCAACAATCAGCAATCAGCAACTCAATGACAAAGAGGTGGCTCTGATTCAGCGACTGACAGATTATCCAAGTGCGGTGAAGCAGGCAGGCGAAGAGTTTAGTCCGGCAGTGTTGTGCAATTATGCGTATGCATTGGCACAAGAGTTCAACTCATTCTATCACGATTATTCGATACTGAACGAGACTGACGAGCAAAAGAAAAACCTCCGGCTCTTATTGAGCGCAGAGGTTGCCAAAGTGCTGAAGCACGCGATGGGACTATTAGGTATCGAGATGCCGGAACGGATGTAGAAAACGCAAACTTGCTCGAAAGAACGACAAAACAAATCAATCCGATATTACTCGTTCAGTTTTGAGATAGTCCAAAACCTGTTGGACAGCAGATTGTGCGGTGGAGCAATCCACCGCATATTCTTTTGTCAGTCTGTTGGTCAGATATTCTATAAACTGCTGTTCGGATAAGTCAGGAGAGCCGGATGATTCCGAACCATCAGAACTCTGAGAGCTGACAGATTGTTTGGCGAGTTCGGAGACAATAAAATGCCCCACCTCATTCAGTTGGAGAACTCCGTTGAAGAGGTGGGCATTTTGTCCGACAGCAGACGCGAGCCATGTATCGCCAATCTGCTGAAAGCGGAACGAGTAAAGCAGTCGCATGCGTTGCAGTTGCGCTGATTACAGGCGTGTGGACGTAGTAGTTTCGCTATCGTCGAATATACCACGGCGGCGACCAGGAGCATCAGCGTCGATTGACTCGCCTTCACCGATATCATCGCCCATGCCAATGCTTGCGCACAAAATACTTGTGTCGTAACGCACTACACTGACTTCAGGTGCAATAAACTTTTTCATATTATTTAGCCTTTTATTTACGTTATTGATATTTGTTGCCGGTTTACCAGTCAACAAGTTTACTATAGCCAATAGTCGGCAATTGCTGCTGATTATTGTACCAGGAATTTCTGTCCGTTCTGGATAAGCACGCCTGTTGTACCTTTACCAACTCGCTGACCCATGATATTATACACAGGCTCGTTCCAATTGATGAGCGTAGCGTTTTCAAGCAGATCCTCAACCGAGGTTGCTGTACTTTCAACATACAACACTCTACGTCCGGGAGCAGATGCGCCATCAACTTCAGGAACAGCATCCAAATTAAGGTATGCCCTGTATTGTCCTACATTTGCGGTGCCCGAGTAAACGACCTTACGAATCTTATTGGAAGAGATAACATAGCATCCAACAGGCACGGCATACGAACTACCAAGGTTTCCGACGAGACCGGTTGCCGAAACCGGCATGGCTACCTCGTCATCACCATGCCAAGCACTTATTGCACTGGCAGAAGCCTGGATAATATACGGTTTACCGGGCTCCAGTGTACCTTCTACTTCCTCCATTTCAATACCTGTAATGGTTGAACCGGACACGCGCTTACCGGTGATATTAAACACCGTCACGCCACTAAAGAAGGTCTCACTTCTGCTCACTGCAAACGGCAAGCACATGGTAGCATAATTGCCATTAGTGAGCGAACGGGTATATTCGGTAGCAGGTAGGATGTTGGAAATGCTTACCTCATGAACAGGAGCGGAAATTGTTGAAATCGTCCTATATTCATTCTGGTTATCCGCAGTAAAGGCAGAGAACTCCTCGTCATAGCAAAGACCTGTCAAGTAACCAGTAATAAACACATCGCTTGCGTTCTTTGACCACTGGAAAGCAGCCGCTTCCATCGAAATGGTTGCAGCGTCAACGGTTAAGTAGTTCCCAGCATGCTTGAGGTAGTATTTAGTTCCGGCAGCATTGGCGATTTCGTATTGCCATGTGATATCACTAACACTTACGCCCGACTTGTAATAGTAATTCTCACCATCTTTGATTAACTCCTGAGCTGTAGCGGTAGTCCCCCCTATACTATGCGTGACGGCATAATACTTGTCATTAAGCTCGGTTACAAGCGCTACGTCACGAGCTACAACGGTAACCTGAATAGTAGCCGTAGAACGCTGATAGCCGTTAGTCTGATAAGTAGTGATAACGACTTCGTCATAACCGGAAGCCAATCCACGCAAGGTCAAGGTTCCTGTACCTGTAGATGCATTGAACGTATTGCCAACTATCGAAACCTTTCCATAAGTTGATGTTACGCTTTTCAGCCCGGCAGTATATGCAGGCGACGAACTACCGTTTTGCTGAGTCGAAATAGTGAAATTTCTCTCAACACCGGACTCAATATTCGCAGCCAGAACATTAGGTGTACCGTTAATAGACACTGCATTCTCACCACGAGAAGGTTTGGCAGCGAACACAGCGGATATATCTACATCGTGAGCCGGCATTACAAATGTCGCACTTGTCGATTTCTTATATTCATCTTCAGTCAAAACAGTCGTAACGCCATCAATAACGTAAGAATTGATTTCATTGCCCGAACCTGTTCCCGAGAATGTAACCGTCACGCTCACGCCTTCTGCTACAGGAGAAGCGGGGGACACGCTGATAGAACCTTTACCAGTCTTCGTCGTAGAGATTGCATATGTTGTTACATCAGGCACTGTCCACGAGATTTCCAGACGATTGAAAGCGATACCCGCATCCGGGCTTCCGACTATAGCAATAAAATCGCAATCACCGGCACTAATATCAATTGTGTGCGATGCTGAACCGTTATACGTTTGGCTTCCCAACAAAGAACCTGTCATTGTTCCCAATGTTTCAGAACCTGTATACGGCGTATTTTGACCATAAATGCGAATGGTTGAGGTCGCATTGTTATAATCTCCACTAAGATCCCAATAAATAGTTACCGACTTTGCCTTGCCCGGAGAACCAATTGTAGCCCATACCTTGGAATTATCCAACCAAACAAGCGGGTAGTTGGAGTCATAATCCACTTCGCCGGAATATGTTGCCCCACTAGTGGTGGAACCATACGATGACGGGTTAATAGTGGCATAAACATCCGGAGTACCGGACGGCACAATAAATACATCCGTTGCCGTAGCGGCCTTCACAGACAGCGGTAACAGGAGAAATAGTGCGATCGTCAAAAACAAACATTTTGCTTTCATTTTTTATTTTTTTTATTGGCAGACGTCATGCGGAGATGAGGGCTGCCTTTGTGTTAATATTATTCGTTAAACCAATCTTTTTTGATTGCTCATACGCACAACGCATTATGCGCGCACATATTAGTCCACAAAGATAACAAAATTATTCGGAAAATGCAACATAGTGCCGAATTTTATGTTATAAAACACATTCGAAACTACATTTTGCGACATGAAGTCTGCAAATTGCGACACAAGGGGTCGACTGATCACTCCCGATAACGGCTCGATAATGGTTCGATGAAAGTACGGTAAAAGTACGGTAAAACCTCGGTGAAAGTGGACGTTTCCCCGAGTGTTATGTCAAATAGCAGTTTGGCGTGCCCGGATAAGATCTTCGACCATCGCTATGTGCTCGGGCAGATCAACACCGATAGTGTCGAACTGCGTTTCATGCACGCGAAGGTTGTATCCGTTCTCCAATGCGCGGAGTTGTTCCAGTCCTTCGCCTGCCTCCAGTTCGGTTGGCGGCAACTGGATGAAAGTCTGCAGGAAATCGCGTTTGTACGCATAGATTCCCACATGGCGATAGACGCGCGCCAGTTTGCCGTCCTTGACATTTGAGGGGATGACACTGCGTGAGAAATACAAGGCATCCTCGTTCTTGTCAACAACCACCTTGACTGTGCTGGGCGCAAGAATCTCCGCCTCATCGGTAATCTGTTTGCGCAATGAGCCGAAATAGACGGATTCGTCGCGGAAGATGCCGATTATGTCACGAATCATCTGCGGTTCGATAAGCGGTTCGTCGCCCTGGATGTTGACAAACAGGTCGCCATCAATCTTTGCGGCCACCTCGCCCACGCGATCCGTACCTGTGTGACATTGGTCGGAGGTCATGATGACGCGCAAACCGAGTTGCCGGCAGGTGTCGAATATGCGCTGGTCGTCAGTAGCCACATACACTTCGTCAAGTTCCTGCACCTTGATGCATTGCTGATAAACCCACCAGATCATCGGATGCCCCAGGATATTGGCAAGCGGCTTGCCGGGGAAACGGCTGGACTGATAGCGGGCAGGGATGACACCTATTATTTTCATAAATTACGAATTAAAAATTAAAAATTTCGAATTACGTCAAATGTATCACTTGGTCGGCATGCGGGATGATGGCATCTCGGTGTGTGACGCAGATGATGGTCTGCTTAGGTCGGGCAGCGCGAATGGCAGCAAGTATAGCCTCAGCCGTAGGTGTATCAAGGGCAGAAAAAGCCTCGTCAAGCAGCAAGACCGGCGCATCGATGAGCAAGGCGCGAGCGATGGCTATGCGCTGAGCCTGCCCCTCGCTGAGTCCCGTGCCTCGTTCGCCACAAGGATAATCGAGTCCGCGTTCGTCATCCAACACAAAGTCTGCCCCAGCTAGTCGCAAAGCATCACACATCGCGCTGTCGGAGGCCGTAGGATTACCGAACAGCAGGTTATATCGGATAGTGCCGGAGAGAAGCGTATTACCCTGCGGGACATAAGCCATGCCGCCTTCGGGCAAAGAGATGGAGCCATCCTCGATGGGCAACAAACCCAGGAGCAGTTGGACAAAGGTCGTCTTGCCGATACCCGTCTTGCCAACCACAGCCGTGAGCGAGCCTGCGGGTATATCCGCATCCAGATGCGAGAGCACAGGCTCATCGGAATCGGGATAAGTGAACGAGAGGTCGCTAACTTTGATTTGTAGATCGGAAGATTTGAGGATTTGAAGATTGCTTGTCTCTGCCGGCTGATGGAGGTTATTCAGGCGTTCGGCAGCGGTGGAGACATTGACAAACGTACCTACATAACCGATGAGCGTGCGCATGGGTTGCTGTATACGTCCCACCAGTTGCACAAACGCAACCATCGCGCCAAAAGTGATAGCGTGCACCGACAGGCTGTATGCGCTCCAGAAGAAAGCTATCAAGTAACCGGCCACAAATGCTGTTCGCACCAGAACCATCGCCAAAGCCGAGTAACGTGTCAGGCGCATGTAACTCTGCTGATAACCGGCATGTTGCTCATCCAGCAGGGCTGAAGCATAGGTGGTTCGGTTGAGCGCTTTGAGCACAAGCGAGTGCTGAATCGATTCCTGAACAAACGCCAGGATAGATGCCTGGTCGGCACGCACCTGATGGCGGTGACGGCGCATGCGACGGATATACAATTGCGCAGCCGCAATGATAGCGGGTGTGACTATGATAATTACAATAGCCAATCGCCAATTGAGTACACACAGGAAAGCAAACGCGCCGATAAACTGCAGCACAGCTGTGATGAGTGCCGGGAACTGCTCAGATAGAAAGGCAGAGACGGTATCAATATCCTCGACAAGGGTGTTTGTCAGCGTGCCTGAGTGCTGCTTGCGCAGGTAGAGCCACGGTGACTGAAGGAGTCGGGCATACTCGCCGGCCTGCAGACGATTGAGCGAACGCACGCTGAGTTGGGCACGCAGCCATCGTACGGCATAAGCGAGAGCGATAGATGTGAGCATACAAGCGATGAGCATTGCTGCCAATGCCGGCAGCGAGAGCCATCCGCCATCGGCAAGCGACCATGAGTGACCAGAGGTGGCAGCATCTATCAGTTGCTTGCTCAGCCACACTTCGGCCAAGCCGATGCATACGTCCATCACGCCCAACAGGATATTGAGCGTCATCTGCAAGCGATAAGCACTTGCAGCGTGGCGAAGATAGTGTATGTTGGGTTGATTAAGCATAGTGATGCGATTTTCGCCAAATATAATGAATCGCCCGCCAAGGCAGGTTGCAGAGCGTTTCACCGGGGTAATCCCACTGCACCCGGCAAGAAACCCGGCGCTCCGGCAAAGCCTGCAAAATATGCATGGCGCGTGCTGAGAGTCGGTCGGCAGGCGTCTTGCCCATCACGTAATCAGCCACTTGGCATATGGCTTGCGCAAAAGGCTGTAACCCAAGCTGCGCATTCAACTTGTAGGGTGCAGAGATGCCGCGTTGGCGATTGGATGCGCTGACCAGATAAAAATCCAACACATGCCTTAGCGCCAACCCATCGTGATAAATGTGGCGGAACGCATGAAGCAAAGTGTATAGTTCCTGCTGTTCGGGAGTGAGTTGGCGGTTTTGCGCAAATAGTTGCTGCAAGCGGCGGTTATGCAACGGATGGCAGAGCCATGTGGGTGTAACATGCATCTCTACCTCCACATCGCCAATTGTCGTTTCTATATGATGGTACACGACTTGACCTACCGCGGCTGCATGTTGCGACTGCAGGTACTTCAGCAGATCCTGACGATGCGCTACAAGCGACTTGCCCTGTTGCGGTAGTACCCACAAGTCAATATCAGCCGCCTGGCGATGTTCCGGTTTGGGGTAATAGGCTGCCAAAGTAGCGCCTTTAAGCACTTGCGAATCAAATCCGCCATCGCTCATAAGTTTCTGAACTTGAGCGGTATGCTTGGCCATGCGGAAATCAGCGGTCTCGATAGCATGCACATCAGCAAACCACTTGCCCATCAGATCAGCAGGCATGGACTGGAGCATCTGCGGGGTATGCTGTTGCAACTGTTCTACCCCATCCCACGCGATAGCAATTACGGCATGCTTGGCCGCCATGCGATACACCTCGCGCCACTCGTCAGGCGACAAAGCCATGGGCATGTTTTGCACATCCTCTCCCAAAGCCAGCCGCAGCAGGGCTAATAGAAATGTATATGCTCTATCGCTTTGCACGCTTCTCTTTGAGGATATTGTGAATGAACAGTGCATTGCCGATGATATACCTGCGCCACATACGGCTTGGTTCAGTCAGCAGGCGGTACAGCCATTCAAGAGAGTGACGCTGCCACCATAGCGGTGCACGTTTGGCTGTGCCGGCATAAAAATCGAACACCGCGCCTATGGTGCCTACGTGGCAATGTATATTCAGATCTTGCCAATGATAATATGTCCATTTCTCCTGCTTGGGAGCAGTCATGCCTATCCATAGCAGATCAGGATTGGCCGCGTTGATTGCGCTGAGGATCGCTATATTGTCTTCCTGCGAAAACTCGGGTTTGTATGGCGGCGAGTACGTAACGATCTTCAGATGTGGATAATCCAGTGCAGCCCGCTCCACTATGCGTTGCAGCACTGCAGGCGATGAGCCCATGAAAAACACCGTCGGATGTGTGTGCTCTGCCTCTGCACGCTTCGCAAGAGTTGTCATCTCATGGATGAAGACGTCCCATCCAGCTATACGTTCCTTGGGTTGCGACGGTGTGCGTAGCCAACGGCACGCATGCACGATACTTGCCCCATCGGCAGTCAGCACATCGCCATTGGCCAGCGCCTCGGCAAACAACGCATCCTGCTGCGCCACGTTGTACGAATGGGCGTTGATGGTGTTGATGAGCAGCTTGCCCTTGGGGAGGTTGGACAAGGCTTGCTTGGAAGGGAGGATGTTGAGGGTATATAAGGATAGCATATATATTTATCAGCCAAGTTTGGCTGATTATCTTAGCGTTTGATGAGCATATCAGGGGATTCGTCATCACAAATCAGTCGGGCGAGGTCATTCAGATTGTGGAAACGGCTATAAGCCGTATCTGCAGGCACTCCATTCACATCGCCTTGATCATCCAACTGCCAAGGTGAGAGGATTAGAAGTTTACCGGAAGCACACAATTCGTACCGTTTGTATTCGGGATGCCAATTTGTGCCTATGGGTTCGGATTGCAAATGAATCAGCGGTAGCTCCTGCTCCATGCAGTCTTTCACCAGTTGTTGTTCTCCTTTGGATATACCCGGTGTAATCAACACAGCACCATCCTCAGCCGCTTGCAACCATGCAGAGCGTTGATATTGATATTCATCGGTCTTCTCATACGGGGTGCTATAATCACGCTTTTCACCATCCATACGCCAACGATGGCAGAACACTTGCTCCTTCCACGGACGGCGAAGAAGGAACAAGTTGCCATACGCAGCAAAATCAACGCCATCGATTGTTATGTGCTGAATACGCTTGAAGAAATCCGGCTGCATTGCCCGCAAGATAGCACGTCGCGGGTTATCCTGTACGTATCGGATGATGTTCTCCAGTTGCCCTTTGCGGTAACAAATGGTATCATCGTAATTGTCATCAAACAGCGGTTCTGCACCAATCGAGGCGTAATAGTCTTCACGCTGGCGATGGGACATGTGTTCAAGACGGGCTTGCGTGTCAGGGTGCTCTAATAGATCAGCTAAGCTTGGCTGATACATACGGCGGCACTCTTTGGTGCAGACAGCCTTGAAGTCGCGTATGATACACCCCATGCTAACATCCATAGGCTCTTCCACTCGCAAAACGCCGTGAAAATGGTCAGGCATGACCTGATGACCAAGCACACTTACCTTTCGCCCTTTTTCGGACTGGATGTCAGGGATCTTCAGCCACTGCTCCGCCACGAATTGGCCAAGTTTGGTCAATATAACCTGGGGATGACCAAGGTCACGGTTCAGTTCGCCAAACACGCGCTGTCGATTGTGGGTGACAATGGTAATATGATAAATACCACAGCCGCTATAGTCGTTCCATGACTTACGCGCCCGATGCGAGGTGGTCTGCATAGGTCGTGCCCCTCCTGTTTCCCGTTTCTTGTCCCAATATGACTGCCAATCCGTCATCTGTAATTATCCAATCTGCTTAAATCTTTGCGGAAGCCATCCCACATTGCGCGATACACGATGCCTAGCCGTCTCCACTCGAAGGAATAGAATGTAAAATATATGGTATAGCGGAATAACAATCGACACGTATCGCCCACGAAATGCTTGAGCGTAGCCAGTGTCCGCAGGTTATACATCTTGTTGCGCACATAGCAATAGAGCTTCCAGTCTTGCGTCGGTATCGTGACTTTCAGATTACGCAATATGATTTCCGGAGTTTGCCTGTCCGCGGGGTGAATATGTATTGCATCAGTCACAACCGTCGGAACAAATCCTTTTTCAATACACCGCAACTGATAATTTATCTCATCACCCCATATAAACAGTTCTTTGACCGGATAGCCTACCATTTCTACCAACTTACGAGAATACAGCACTCCGTTGAACGGGAATGCTACATTATCAACCAATCCGAGATTATCAGCTTTTGCCTCAAAATCGGCAACATTCGGGCTGCCACCGAACGAAAGTTTACTCGGGTTTTCCTTAGCTACGACCAAGGGAGACAAATAATCTCGCTCGTCAATATGCACAAGAAGTTTCTCAAGTTGCATTGCATCAGGTATACCGTCATCGTCCATCAGCCAAAAGGCATCAAAATTGTCATGTGCCTCAAAGGCTGTCTTTAGCCCGGTATGAAAGCCACCAGAACCTCCAATATTCTCAGGTAGCCGGACATAACGAAATTCAATATTGGATTTCTTTCTGTCGTATCCATTTGTCTGCACCCACACATCCGTCCCGTCGGTTGACGCATTGTCAATGATGTACGTAACAGCAGGCTTATACACTTGCTTCTCAACTGCATCCAAGCAAATCGCAAGTAATTCCTTACGATTGAATGTTACTATTACTGTTGCTACCTTTTGCATTTGTTATGCAACCAAGTTCTATTATTGAGGATTACAGCCTCTCTACTTATACCAATGTCCGGTACAGACGTACAATCTGATTTGCCTCATTTCCCCATGAAAGTTCAGAAGCGCGCGTCAGACAATTCTGTCTCATTTGCATAAGAAGCCCTTCATTTATGTACAACTGATTCAACGTTTCTGCTATATCGGCAATGGAATAACGGGGTGTCGAGAGCGGAACCTTGATTCCCACTCTATCATTAATGACCGCAGCCATGCCACAACAGTCAAAACACACGACAGGAAGTTGGGCTGATATAGCCTCCATCACCACCGTTGATGTATCTTCGCTTACACTGGTAAATAGTAAGATGTCAGCCCGCAACATTTCCGACTTCACCTCACTATTCTTTTTGAGCCCTGCAAACAAGACCTGATCCTCAATATTTAATTCTCTCACAAGTCTTCTTGCTTCTTCAATCTGCTTCTGATTTCCGGAGCCACATATCGTTAAAGAAATATTCTTATTTTTAGTGGCAGAAATGGCAGAAATGGCAATATCCAATCTTTTTCTATAGTCAAATTTACCGACCCATAAAACAGAAAAGCCATGCAAGTTCGCACCTACTTGCCGGATTAGCGGCGCCTCGCAGCCTGTTTCCGGAATGATTATACTGTCACATCCGTAATACTTGGAAATAGCCTTTTGAGAATCCGGTATGGATGCTATTACAGCCTTGGCTTGTTGTACTGCGCGCTTTACGCGAATACTATATTTCAGTTGCGTTATTGTCAGTTGGTTCTTCAACCAATTAAAACATTTTTGCTTCCAACTGGATGCATATGCCAAGGGAAACATTTTCATTCCTCCTACTGGCCCCCACACGAAAGGCACATTCTTCTCCTTGGACACCTGCCACAAATATCCTGGCTCTCGAAAGCCTATCATGTTCAGTTGATGAAGGATATGAATCGGTTCACCTTGTTTATTCTGAACATCAATAATATCACGTGCACAATCCGCCACACGCTTTTGCCACTTGCGGTAATAATAATAGAATCGCCAATCGCCTTGATTCCAGCACATCTGACGAATACGGGAGCATCTTTGTACATCACGACCGCCTATCGGCAACCAGTAGAAATGCAGTGCCTGGGCAAGCTCTCGGTTATCCGGCTGCGCCATCCATTGCTCTACCTGCGGGCGGAATTCGCCCTCTGACACAACATAACATTCGCAGTATTGTGCCAGCGATGTGATCCAGTGCCAACCCATACCGGGTTCTGAACCCATATCAGGGCAACATGTATAACTATTAATTAGTACCCGCAAACGCATGACTCTCTATAAACTCATCCACCACAGGCAACAACGATGCAGTAGGATTGATGCCACCGCTACGCGGCAAGCAACCGGTAGTAACCACCAGCATGTTAGCCCAACGGCTGAAATAATCATTCATATCCCGAAAATCAAACATCCCATACGGATGATAGATATCCTCGCACGTCTGCACATCAATCTTATCCGCCAGCACTTCATACGTAACACCGGCATCATCGAGAACTTTCTGCGCTGCATGTTTTGCATCGTCATATACATCCTGAGCCTTATCACCTATATGGTAATAAACATCCAGGCCCGGTAGGCCAAACGCATCTTTATGATCTGACAGCGTGATGTAGCAATCTTTGGCAGGGTTCTCTGCATCGATATACAGATACCACTCGTTGTTCATCACATACATCTTGCGCTGCGCCAACACAGCCCATGCAAAGCCGAGGCAATGAGGTATATCCTTGAGGGCAATCCAGATATATTTCCATTCGAAATGGTGCTTGAACAGCACCTCCTTCATGCATTCAAAGAACGGGAACCGCAGATTGAATACCGGATGGATGTAATATGAGCAGTCGTTTTGCTCACCAATCATGCGCTTGGTGATAAGCGATGTGCCACGCATACGGAAGATGAAGTCTTCATCTTTGATCATCGTCTTGCCCTTGATCTTAAACACCTTAGTAGACAGATGATCAGAGAAGTACACTTTGCTGTCTTTCATCATACCCGATGACAGCAGGATACGTGCACTCTCAAATGCTCCGGCTGTCAGGAAATAATAATCAAATGAGGCTGCCTGCTCCTTGCCGTCTTGCAGATAGATAACTTCCTTGATAGAATTCTTGTTACCTGCTACAAGTTTGACGACTCGGGCATGCGTCAGTATATGCACCTGCTTTCGCTTATGAATCTTGAACCAATTGAAAAAGTTGCGGTGAAACGCACTCAACCACACACCGGTCTTGGTAAACAACTTATCGGATATGCGATGCTCGGGATACTTGTTCTCTATCTTGAACTTAGCCAGCATCTCATCTTTGCGCGCCTTATCCACACGGATAACATCCTGCATGAACGCATCCGGATGGGCGAAGTCATTTTCGGTGAAAGTCAACAACTGTCCGCCCCATTTATCAGAAGCTCCCCCGAAACCAAAATATCGTCCATCGGACAGCCCCTTGTACATCGCTTGCTTGAGTGCGGTATAATACCCTATTTCCTGCTCATTTTTCACGCCTCGTTGCCCGACGTCAAACAAAGTAATGTCGGCTTGGGGATATTTTGTCAACAGGCTGTCGATGACATAACTGCCATATGTACCGGCCCCTATTACTGCTATACGCATTATGCTAAACTATTAAAATGAATATGTAATTTTTGTTCTGTCTGCACTGACCGAAAGTCAGAATAAATATACATTCCCTGAAAACGAGAATACAAGCTCCACGGAATAACATGCAACTTGGCCAATGCATACGGGATTCGCTCAAACAGCCACTTGGGCATAGTTAGGACCACTCCGCCTACTGTTTGCTGTGCATAACGATGCTTTGTCATTCCGTCAGACGGGAAGAAATGATAAACCGGATTGTTATGCTCAGTAGCAATGATAGCCGCCAAGGCTCGATGTATATCCTCTCGCAAAACAATCGGTTGTTTGCTGCGTTTGTCGCCTTTGATCAAATGTATGCCCAAAGGCAGGTTGATGATGAACGGGCAAGGCCTGTTGTCTGCCAACACATACCCGGGGCGGACAAGCACCAATTCAGCGTCGAGTTCCTGACGATGTGTCAAGAGATATTCATCAACAGCTATCTTTATCCGGCCATAGCCCTGCATATAAGTCTCTGACGAACGGGCAATTGGGGTTTGTTCACTTACAACCGATTCGCCATAATTATACACCATGATGGAGGAAAAATGTATCAGTTTTTTCACATGGTGGGTATTACAAAAATCTATCAATGTCTGTATATATCGACAATTCTCCGCAGCAGACTGATCCTTCAAGATTGCCAAATTAATCACCACATCATAATTGGAAGCCATATGGCTATTGGTGTTGACACAGAAATATCTACCATATATATTGTTTCCAGTCCGTTCCTCCTTACCGTGCGAAAACGTCTCCACATCATATCCACACGACATCAAATAAACGGGTAATCCATCCCCGACAAATGAACGTCCTCCCATTATTAAGACACACATATTACTTCTCATTTACAAGTGATAGATATAATTCGTTCACCTGATTGACAAAACAATTCACAGATAGTCTCCCTTCTGCTAATTGCTGACCACCGTCCACCAAATGCCGGCGTAAGGTATTCTCATCAATCAGCCTAATGACACATTCAGCCATCCCCTGTGCATCATTAAAATCAAAGATCAACGCATTCTTGCCGTTTTCAAGTATTTCAGGCAGACTTCCCACAGGAGTGGTGACAACTGGGACTCCCATTGCCAAAGATTCCAAAATAGACATTGGCAGTCCCTCCAAAACACTAGTCATGATATAGCCATAGGCATGCTCAAACAACTGCTTTTTCTGCTCTCCATCAACCCAACCGCGAAAATCCACCGAGGCATCAACACCTTCTTCACGAATAAATCGCATCAAATTATCGACCTCACCTGCTCCGCATACCACTAACTTCCAATCAGGATGAGTTCTGGCTACGACTGCCCAACCTTTTATCAAAACGTCGTACGCTTTGTAAATAATGTCCAAGTATGCGGCAAACAAGAAATACTTTTGGGGTACACACGGAGTTGACACTATTGGAGCCGGGTTATATATTACATGCACTTTAGATTTGTCAGCAACAGGAATGTACTGCCTCCACACCTCGCCTAATGTAACTATCGCATCTGCCTTTTGGCAGCAAAATGCAAATATTTTGTCATTCTGAGCATGCATCAACTGATTACCCACATGCAGATGAAGTATAATATGCTTTCGCCACATGAGAGCATATACAAAAATACCAAACTGAACACGTATACTATTACCGGGAGTTGTATGAAAATGAATTACTTGATACCGGGGTACAACGAATAATGCAAGTAACATGCCGCGGAGCAGATATAATACTTTCATCCATTTAGATGCATTAATCTGACACTCCAGCCATCGGCATTGATACTTATGCCATAAATAAGAGTTCTCCATCGTTTTTATCACGGTGGAAACCCCGCCTTTCATCTTACGTGAATCGCCTACTATCAACACTCTATGATTCGTCATCACAATTTGAACATTTTCTTCCAGTCATAATCTTCTGCCCGGAATGTTTGAGCGACAAAGTTACTGCATACTTTCAGCATATAGGCAACTCCAAACACTAAAATCCAAGTCACAATGACGTTTACAGGAAACCAGAAGTTCCATCGGCCGGATATCAAATAATATTGAACAATGTACACCTCCAGGCACAACTGCCCCAAGCTATATATCAAGAAGCGTACTCCACGCTTATGATACACATTTTTCACACTCTCCGACTTCGCAAGTAGATACAGATGAAAGACCAGTCCGGTCAAAGGCAACAAACCAACCACCTGAAGCCACTGCATATGCAACCTTGCAGCAATATACAAAATGACGTAGTATGCAATTAGATACATAATAGCCAACAACAACTCCATAACGGCCGACTTACCTATTGTTTGGCAACCCTCTTGCTCACGCACCGCTATTGTTGACCCAAAAAGCATGAACATGAAATTCCATATCGGCCACACAGCACTTATGCTCGAATACATATTATCAGTTATAGCACCAGGGCGTAGCAGGAAAACGCCAATAACAAGTGCAACACAAAACAGACATGCATATTGAATATAATTCCTCAGATATTTGCCTATCCAAAATATGATTAGATAAAAGATCATGATACAACTTACAAAATATCCTCCGCCAAACAGCATCACTTCGACAGCATTTTGGCTGGTGCCAAATGCTGCGCACGCTATTACTGCCCATGCAATTATGGTAGGATATATGCGTTGTATTCGCCGTTTGTACCAATTATCAAACCGTCCCCACCGTGATGAGCAGAATAATGTGTATCCGGAAATAAAGAAGAATAACGCATCACCGATTGCGCCACCTGTACAGATAAAACTATATCTTGGATATAAGGCATCCATGTGAGAGTGGGCGACCAAAATAACCGCCACGAATTTCAGGATGTCAATGGCCTCATTTCGCTTGCTTGCAATCATAGTGCTACCTAACATAACTAACCGGTTATACTCACACGATCATATATACGCGATTATGCCTTTTTCACAAAATCCTCAAGTTTGATTACGCCATAGAAGCGCGAAAGTCTTTCATCAAATTCTGTGCCTTTAAAAACGATTTTTGTATTTGGTTTAACGAAGGCAAATATAGCTGATGACGAAATGGTAAGGGCTGTATCAGCCTCATATCCTATCATATCCAGCAATTGCGCCGGAACCGGAGTATCAATGACTGTTGCTTCGGGAAAGGCCTGGCGATAGTTCGTTTTCTCAGCATAATGTGATTTGATTAACAACTCAGATTGAGTTATACCATTTTCCTGCAGCAATGATTGATAAATGTCAACTTTTTCAGATTCAGAAATTGTACTTGGTAACGCTTGAGTAATCAATATTGTTCTATATTTTCCTATTTTTCCAATTAATGACTCATCTAGCCCAAATACTTTCATTATCATTTGCTTATGTTCGATAGACTTCCCGTCCCATAATTTTCTCATTTCTACCAACTTACCTTTCCACGCAATTTCATTAGGGATATGGTTTAATGCAGTATGATAAACGACCTGAACTCTTTTATCAAAACCAAATGGCACATAATCTTTCCATAACCAATAAAACCAATAATTTAATAATCCTGCATATTGTTTGGTTCGTCGAGTTCTCAAAAGTTGTTTATCATTATAATATGGTCCATCTTCTATCACTTTAATTCCTTGATTACGATACTTCATACTGAGATAATACTCATCATTTCCGTACACATTACCATACTTGATATTTTTACTATAGCGTAAGTATTTCCAATACAAAACATTTTGCATTAACTTGGTCAGAACCGTATTGTTCTGACCTTGAACAAAATCTGAATAAACATTCGCCCCCATTGCTTCTAGTTTATCATGTATTATCATAGGAACGCGATTGTGCAACACATAATCACTCTCCATCCACTTATCATTAAGTAGCAGATACAAAAACAGAGTATAAATCGATGGCGTGATTAACAAATCTTTTCTATATTCTTTCATTTATTCTATAAGGAATTATGTTCTTGGGCATATAAAATCAACTCATGTTGAGCTATTTGTTCAGGAGTAAAACGATTTTTCAGAATTTTAGCAGGCACCCCACCGATTATAGAATATGGCGGACAAGATTTCGTCACTACCGCACCGGCTGCGACTACACTACCTCGCCCGATGGTTACCCCTTTCAGTATCGTGACATTGGCACCACACCACACATCATCTTCGATAATGACCGCTTGATCCTGCTCCTGTGACTTGTCTGCATTAGTTATATCACTCATGAATCTACCCACAATATCTATTCGATGATCCCCGGTAATAATTGTGGGTTTCGGTCCGAACACGACTTTTTTCCCGATTGTTAGCGGCGCGATAGTACAATAGAATGTACTGCCCTTGGGAATGGATGTGTCATCGCCAATTGTCAGATTATTCAGACCTTTGAAATCCGAGTACATAGGTCGGATATATACATGTTTGCCACAATACTTCATGGCACGTTTGTATAATGGCGCCAAACACTTATCCAACAAATAGGGAAACGCCTTTAACGAGCATAGTGCTATATCAATAATTCGCATTGGTATTTATACAAATTGGTTTATAAAACTATTTAGCTGAAATTTTCCAGTATAAATTGTTTCAACTTATTACCGTTTTTAGAATATTCAAAAGAGTTTTTTCCCGTCTCATATCCTTTTCGGCCGATTTCTGTTGCTAGCACCCTGTCATTGATAAGTTCCAACATCTGTTCTGCGTATGATTCCGATGTATATGCTGCGATTTTTGCATTCTTATTATGAACGAAATAATAGGGGATCTCTCCTACATTGGAAGTAATAATGGGGCGTCCTGATGCCAAGTACTCTGCTATCTTTTGCGAAAAACGAGCGATATCTTGCATGTTATCCGGATTTAACGGCATCAACAAGCCTAAAGATGATGCATACAGATGTTCCAATTCACACTGTGAGATTTGAGACATGAAAATAACATTCTTATCTACATGCAACTCAGCCACAAGATTGCGCACCTCCTGCAGATCATCTTTTCTACCGAATAGCACAAGTACCAACTTGATATTTGCATATTTCTCAACCACAATCCGGAAGGCCTGTAAGATGAGTCGGTTGCGCAACAAATATCCCGCGTCGGCGCAATATGTAAATTGCTGTTCGACTTCAACTTTGGGCAACCGGTCATATTTCCCCAATACAGGTAATAGCATTGTCGGCTTACCGAAACGAGCACATTTCTGTTGCAGAAGATGGCTTATTGGATATATCGCATCTACATATTTGCCAAAGCGATAATCCTGCCAGTACTTATGGAGTGATTTCACGCCCTTCGTTTGCATACCTATATGCCATTCATGGAATAAAGTACTTGTCGTATACCCTGCCTTTTTTGCACATTTGGTCAAGTATATAAATATGGGCATATACTCCATACCTATGATTATATGGTTGATCTCTCCGTGTTGCCGGTAGTGAGTCAGTATGCGCTTGTACAATCTGAGATTGGGTATAATATTGTGATTGTTAAGTTGCGAGAATACTACATAAGGTACACCTGCGGCAGATGTATTCTCTTCACATGCCGCTACTTCGGAGATTCCACGAATAGTATCAATTATGTGCACATTACAACCAGACTCCTTCAACCCAAGAGCAATATACTCACTCTTAGCATTGACAGCGGAATAGGTACATCCATACCCATTTGAGCACATAATCAGCACATTCATACCTTCAACTCTTTGATTACTCTGCACGGATTGCCCGCGGCCACAACATTTGCCGGTATATCATGCGTGACAACACTTCCGGCTCCTATTACTGAATTTCTGCCAATATGTACTCCTTTTAACACCATTACACCGGCTCCGAGCCATACATTATCCTCTATTACAACCGGAGCATCTTTGCCGGCTCTAGGATCGTTTGTATGGGCATCAGAATCTGTAATAAACGTATTTGCCCCACAACGCACATTACTACCTATCTCAACGGACTTGGCCGCCCATATCCGCGTTCCAGAAAAACCACAATTGTTACCTATTTTCAACTCAGCATGCCTTTCTATTGTTGAAAGCATGCATGGGCAGTACAATCCAACTGCATTTGATGTTTTTCGGGATAAGAATGTGCAGGCTCTACCGATAGATATTTTACTATCTTGTCTTCTATAAAAAAACACAGGACCTATAGCTCGGCAATGCCTCCGCAACTCTACGCGCCAGATACGCGCACGCAAGCGCAGCCACAATGAACTATGCCATCTGTCAAGAATGGCCAATCCTTCACTTACATAATGCGCAAAGTTACGGAAAAAATCGTCCTGCATCTCTAAATAGCTTTAAAAATTTTATGATTGAGGCAATCTGCTAACCTATTGATGATAACGGATAACAATATACAAGCACACACCGACGCTATGTACCCAAACATTGATGACCGCACATTGAATATACTCATCAACAATGATGGGACGAACACATTTGTACAATATGACTCTAATGAAATATTGCCCATGAAGCGAGACACATATCGTAGCCAGCGAATTTTACTCACAAGCAAAGAACTGATTATCAATAGCGGCAATGTCATCAACCAGAACAAAGAAAAACATAAGCCGAAAGAATGGTTCACGACATATAGCACGATATAGGCTAACAGCGGCGCTCCCACCCCCAACCACAGCGACAACTTTCCCCCTTTGCATATTGCGCGCCACATATATACTCCCATAAAGAATCCGGGAAGGCGATTTGCACAGAACTGCACATGGGACATGACGCTATCATTTGGGAAATGCACGAGGGCAAATAATATGGACATCACCATCAATACGCCAAGCCATAGATATCCCTTATCACTCGTAAGCAAGCTAATGATAAACGGAGCTACAAGATACAACGGAAGTAGCATTGCGACAAACCATAGTCCCCAGCCATCCAGCCAATATGATATAGTTGATATATTAAACAGATATTTTGAGATGCATTGGTTGTTTATGTCTGCTATTATTGCATATACGGGAACAGCAAATATTAAATACGGAGTTAATATTCGACAATATCTTTTTTTATACCATTGACATATATTTGTTTCGGTAACGCTTATTGCATTCCTCCCCGTCAATGAACATGTTAACCCCATTCCTGACAGGAAGAGAAACATATCAACGCCACAACCGCCCAAACCTGTAATCTTCTGCATCGGCACACTCATCCCCACTCCGTTCGCATAGGCATGGCATACTATAATCAGCATTGCAGCAACGCCCATCAGCTCTGTCCGGTATTTAGAGAAAAGGCTTAAATCGAAGAACATAATGTATTATACACCGCCATAAGTTCTTTGACTACGGCATCAGGATTATGTCTTGCTAATGCTCGCTTACGTGCATTTTCTCCCATCGCCACAGCATTGTTATAATCACGATTCGCATCCATAATCGCCCCGGCAAGTTCGTACCAATTTCCGTCTTGAATCAATACGCCCTCTTCCCCATCTCTCAACATGCTGGACGTTCCACCTGCAAACGATGCGATGATAGGCATTCCTAATGCCATCGCTTCACACAATGCGTTCGGGGAATTTTCGATATGAGATACCTGAACATACAAATCTGACTGCCTCATAATCGGTATCATCTCGTCGGCTTGCCGACTTCCCAATAATTCTACATGTATCGCCGAAGCGTGTAACGCACTCGATTTTTCTACTATACCGACTAACTCATCCCGGGAATTAAGTCCAATGATTTTCCACTCGAACGAAAAATTCAATTCCGTCAGCAACTTAGCAGTATGATACACGACCTCCAATCCCTTATATATACCGGAACTGATAGTTGACACGATTACAAACGGCTGCATATCTAATCGTCGTTGCCACGAGACCGTCATGAATTCCGAACGCAATATTTCATTGACCGTGAAATAACACACATTCGGATTGAGCGCAAGTGCACATCGCCGATCCCAATGCGTACGTCCTATTACGTATCGCAAAGAATTGAAAATATCAGCCTCGCGCTTTGCCCTACGACAGAAATTGCGATATCGTCCGTTGACATCATCCAACAATAGTCTTTTCAGAAATGATTCGCCATACCGTAAATCACTCGGTGTTATACCTGAGTAGTACTTCACCTTGTATGCACTCAACAAACCCTGAATAGACAACACCACCGGCGCATGTACATCATCGTTGTTGGCGACTAATCCGAATAATTCCTCACTGCCATGAACATGTACAATATCCGGTGAAACTTCACGGACTATTTGTTTGCACCTCTCGAGCTCGCGTTTATCATCAGCGTCAGAGAACTGCCCTCTAACTCGATTGACATATCGTCCCCATACCGTTTCTACCCCTACTCGCTCAACAGGGTGATACATAACATCCTTGTATGCAAAAGCTTTCAACGCTTTTCCCCAAAAGAATGCCACATGGAGTTCAACATCCGGCTGTAGTCTTAGTTGCTCACACAAAGCATATAGCCAGCCGCCACTTCTGATCTTTCTCCCGGACAGGTATTCTTCCGCCCCACACGGGGTATTTGCAAACCAAAGAACTTTCATTTTAAAAAAACTCCTGCACCATATTGCGGAATTCATCATCGTCCATTTCACGGAACTCCGGACTCATACACATGGCCATGATAATGATGGGGAAAATATAGAACATTGAGAAGACTTGCACATTCTCCACCCAAGAAAAAGCCCAGTAAAACGCAACATACAACGCTAATATCGGTGTATATCTATTGTTGGTTTTCTTTAACCCCATATACACCACAACACATTGCAACACAAAATATAGTAGCAGATACACGACACCTCCCCAAGTAAACAAGTTAAGTGCCGCAACCTCTGAACCCCTTTCCAGGGTTTGTTTAGAATATTCTTTTTCCTTGAATCGTCCTAAAATGAATTCAGTATCATAGCCTCGGGCCAAGGAACGGCCGAGCCATACATAATTATTGTTAACAGCAGACGCTATTACCTCCTCATACACACCGGTACGTGTGTCATCATACAAGCCCGATTCATCCTGCTGCGCATTAGAAATATATTTATTGAATTCAAAAACATTAAAACGCCCTGTCAAAAACAATATTACAAACAAGAACGGAATTATTAGTAATCCTAAAGATGTGGCTGCCACCCATTTATCAAAGAGACTCGACATGTAAGCAGATGCAAATCCTATTGCCAAGGCCACTGCCATCTTAATCAGCAAAGCTCTATCAACATTAATATAGGACACTACACAAACCAACAGTGCGATAGCCAGCAATATCCATCTTTTAGCCCCTTTGAACTCGCTAAAAAATAACACCACTATTGAATATGGAATCAGCACCAGGTTAAGCAGATACAATCCCCCGCTAAAAAACACGCACATAAAAGGAAGGATATGGAACAATGTACGCAGGACCGGCACTAAATGATCTCTTGTTGCCATAGCCGGCACAATAGCGAAGCATAGCATAGCTATAGAATTAGGTATAAGGAATTGTAAGCCATCGCGTCCCTCCACCGCAAAAGCTGAAACAACAACCAATCCTATCGTATATAACATGAACCATGTATATGGACGCAATGCGGCATCACGGATGTATAGTTTCTCTTTTAGGACAGGGTATATCATTATCGTAAGCAATAGTGCACATACGACAAAATATACTATAGCTCTGGAGAAACGTATAATAAACAGGTTGTTGATTGTCAACACCCCTGCCGCCAAGTACGCCCAACGCTCAAGTTGTCCGATAGGTGTCATCTAGAATAATCTTCTTATAGCAGATAATATCCTGTATAAATGCTTATAAGCTTTTGCCCAACACGAATCAATATATAACCCTGTTTTTCTAAAAAACGATAACATCGCCTGACGATTGCCTGTCATCGCATAAATGGCAGCATCGCTTCGAACGATACTTTCGAGCTGCATCAAACGATTCTTTTTTCCCTCAGATGCTGGATCTCTAAACAATGGACTATAAATCCAATTTAGCATTTCACTCAATACGATACGCTGATTATTAAGTACGGCTTCCGGTAAACTTATTTTATTCAAATTGTAATAATCATACAAGCGCTTAAACACTTGCAAAATCTGTTCTGCTTGTTTCATTAATATTTCAGGCTGCGTAGTTTGCCCTTCGCGACCGACAAAATACTGATACACTGGCAGATTGTAATATATTATTGTCTGGACATGGTCCAACGGAAAGAAAACATATTCATTGTCAGTATAACTGATACCGTGCTGCAGTTGTAGGCCTATCTCCCTTAAGATTGATGTTTTGTAGGTTATAATATGCGAGCAAAACAATTTGTTATAGCCCAGTTTTATTCCGTCAAATTCATCTATTGTATATACTTTCCTCTCTTGCACCGCACGTGGGGCAGCAAGCGTTTGTATCAACTGTCCCTCATCATCCCGATCTTCCGCCACAGTCAGAACCATATCAGCATCGCATGCCTTCAGGTATTCTACCCATTGGTTCAAGGCCTCCGTGTCACACCAATCATCAGCATCCAACATACGAAAATACTTGCCGGTCGCCTCCGCCAAAGCTCGGTTGACACATGAGCCGTAATTGCCATTCTCCTTATCAATCACTCTAATTACATTCGGATACTTTGCCTCATACTCATGCCCTATCTCAGAAGAACGATCTTTGCTACCGTCATTAACAACGATTACTTCTAAATAGTCCCTGTTGCCACAAAGCACCGAGTCCAAACAACGTGCCAGATATTTCTCCATATTATATGTCGGCACCGCAAGAGTTAGTAGTTTGTTCATACTATCACCCTAATGTTTTTATTCTCAAGCATTTATCAATCATTATATTTTCTGTTTCAAAAGCAGTTTTCTACACAATCTATACCATAGCATATAAAGATGCTGAAATATAACTTTTCCTTTTATGGTTAGATAAACAATTCTTTCGTTTATCGTATGAGGTTGTAAGGTCGTGAATGACTGCGGGAAATAACTCATTAAAGAAGATTTCAGAAATTGGTAGTGTTGAGAGCAAAAAATAAAGAGCCGTATCTTTTCCCCATTTACTCTATCATATAGTGCTTTCATTATTTCCTCATCATCACTAAATTTACAGATACGAACTAATTCCTCCAAATTTTTCATGCATTGCTCATACGTGCTGATTCGCATTGGGACATCTATGGAATTTGTCATTGATTGTTGATTATACCGGTAATGGTAGGTGGCACATGGGGAATAAACGATATTTGTCGCATATTGAAGAAATGAAAAATAGGAAAACATGTCTTCGTAATAGGAATATGGTGCCGGCGGGATTGCATTTCTCGCTATTACCTCACGTCTAAAAATTTTGCACCATAACCCAGCATGATGACGAGCTTCCAACGCATCACAAATCAATCTCTTCTTGTCAAGACTAATTGGTTTTTGATGAACTAATTCTTGTTTTCCAGACAAATCTATATAGTAATCTGTCAGGACTATATCTGCTTGCTCATTTTCTGCACATTCCGTCATCAATAGCACATGGTTATTCTCAACATAGTCATCACTATCTA